>DAIDJH010000010.1 GCA_027451425.1 Bdellovibrionales bacterium
GATAGTTGGCAACCATCTTTGCCAACTGAGTTTTTCCCGTGCCGGTTGTACCCAGCAAATAGACCGACGCGAGCCGCTCGTTATCAGGGCGTAAGTAAAGCGATTTAACGACCTTTACCAACGTCGCGATTGCCTCCGGCTGATCGAAAATTTCTTTATTTAAATTGGCCTCAAGATCGACAAGACGCTGACGAAAAATACCGTCATCGAGCGGGTTCACCACGCGTACCGACGGACCGTTAACTGTAACCTCTTCTCCCGATTCCGGGTCGCGTACAGTAATGAATGTCTCCGTCAATTTCGAAGGATGGAGTTTTGCTGAGATATCCAGTTTTTGTGCTTTTGCCCCATACTGTTTTTTGAAGGCCTGTATCCCCCGATGGAGCGCCCGAATCGCTCGTTCGAGTTGACGCGACCCGTTTTCTTGATTGTATGTGGCATCAACAATGAGATTGGCGACAGAAGCGTCAACTTGCAACTTTCTGGTGTGGCGCTTTTCATACCCATCGACAAATCGTCGAACAGCTTTATCCGCGACTTGCCTAGCTTGGTCCTTCAGAAGAGGCCAAAAGTAATACCAAGAACCGACTCTCTCCACAACCGGTCTCGTCACGACGTGCGCATCGTCTTGCGTATAGGATATCTTCTCAATAAATTGTTTTTTTAAATCTTCTTCGGTGAGTCTTGCCTTGCGCCTGTTCAACTCATCTCTTGTCAATTTCGAGACGATTTCAGGCGAAACAATTCGGTCAGAGTTTTTATTTGAGGTCATGATCACGGCGGATGGTCCAAGGTGTCGCACTTGTCCGTCTCCACAGCGAATCTGGCCCGTATCAAACAGCTCCATAAACCGCGTTACGATATTGGAATGAGCCTTCTCAAGCTCATCAAGCTGGATCACACCACCGCGACCAGCCAGTTGGTCAAGAAATTCGCAAACAATGCCTTTTTGTTCAGCGGCAGACACATAGCCGTTTGCCGCACCAAATAGCACATTCATCTGATGCTCATCACGAAACTGTGTCATATCAACACGCAGATAGCGACTCTTCGATCCGAACGCGCGCACGGCAAACCGCTCGGCGAGATAGCTCTTCCCCTGCCCTGTCGAGCCCATAAACATGGCAGTAAAATAGTTTTTTTCATGCGATTCCATCGCTGCCTGAAATTGATCGACCAGACCATCAACAACTTCGTCGTGCCCCACGACATCCTCATGCAGGCCTTTGCGTAGATCTTCGATATATTGCATGAAGGCCTCTTCGTCCTGTGGAATCGCGGCAAGCCCGAGTTTTCTGGCAACGAACCGATAGACGTCGAGATTTTGGGGAGTTCCCTTTGGCTTAAGCCGGCTGTACTCGATGACAAAGTCCTGCAATAGATACTGCGCACGGGCCGGCTCCGCGAGTCCGTTATCGATCTCTTTTGCGGCTTCAATCGCGGCCCTGATGACATCATCGTTTAAAGTCACCCGGTAATCGTCGGAATATTGTTGAACTCCCCGCGCTTTGATCGTCGCTAGAATTTGCTCTGGCGCCAATTCTTGCATAGGAACGACGGCAAGGATCGATTTAAGGCCAGCATCGTTAAGCGTGGTACTCAATTCTTTTGGATCCACTTTAAAAATAATGGGCACATGGCTCGGCCCCTCTTGGCGCTCCCTTAAAGTATATTTTTGCGTTTTATCTAAATATTCCAAGTCTGTGAGATAAACGACAACATTCAAATTTTGATTAGACCTTAAGTTTTTCACATCATTGAGAAACGTCGCGAGCGGAATGCGTTTCACATTTAGCGCCGCTACGCTGACCCTTAGCACAATGAGATTTTTTAAAAGATTTGCCTGCTGCGCGCCCGCTATTTGATCGAACATCGAGCGTCGAATAAGCTCCTGAACCACTCCGTCGCGATCCGTGCCCGTTTGCCCCACTAGAGCCACATATCGCGAGTCTCTACGAGAAAGCGTATCGGCGATTCGATTAATTTCGTCGTCATAAAAAGTCACAGCCGGGTATTGATCGGACGTCAGGGCTTTGACGACATCTTCGTTCATGATATCTGATGTCTCGATAAGAAATTTAAATGAGCTGCCGCGGACCTTTCGAATCAGCTGCTCCGCATTTTTGGCGGCGCTGCTTGTATCAACGGCACGGGCACTTATGGCGCTAAAGACAAGAGCGAATACTATAAAAATTATGTTTACCCTCATAAATCCCCCGATAGACGCAAGATGAATTGCGCTCGCCCCTTTTATTGTGATAATGCGCAAATTATTGACGGGCGAATGTTGCGTCAACTTCAGCGTGCCGTCGTTGTATAAATTCAATGGTGAAGAAAACGGAGTTATTTAGTTGATAACAGAGTCTTATGATGTTGCCCTACGTGAATTGCGCGCGGGCGGTATAGTCGCTCTGCCAACCGAGACGGTGTACGGCCTAGCCGCTGACATTCGAAACCCCCAGGCGATCATAAAAATTTTCGAAACAAAAATGCGCCCGGAGTTTGACCCGCTCATCGTGCATGTGGGCGATATCGCCGACGTTATACGCGTTGTGGATGACTGGCCCCCCCTTGCGCAAAAACTCGCCGAAACATTTTGGCCCGGTCCACTCACTATGGTTTTGCGCCGACAATCCAACATTAACCCAATGATTACCTCCGGACTTGAAACTGTCGCGGTCAGACTCCCCGCGAATCCCAAAACTCGCACGCTTATTCGTGACCTCGGCGCGCCCGTGGCCGCGCCAAGCGCCAATCGCTTTGGGCACACAAGCCCAACGACGGCCGCCCACGTTGACGCTGAATTTTCTGGAGAGATTTTGGTTTTGGATGACGGTCCCTGCCAGGTAGGAATCGAATCAACAGTTATTCGAATTAATGCCGACAAAATTCAAGTGTTGCGCCCCGGCGCGGTTACAGCTGAAGATCTGGCGCGATTCGCCATTGTCGAAACGGTAAAAGGTAGCGTTGAAACCCCCGGCCACTTACGGCACCACTATATGCCGGCGATCCCTCTCGTTATTTTGCCAAACGTGCGCGCACTTACCCAGCCCGTCTATGATGGCATTCGGCTCCGATTGCAAAAGACGATTTTACACCCCGCCTGGATGGAACTACCCGACGACCCCGTGCTTGCGGCGCGCTTACTTTATGCCAATATGCGCGCGGCGGCAGCTGCCTCCGACGTCAACTGCCTGCTTTTGGCTTATCCCTTCCACAAAAGACGTGCGAATCTTTGGGCGGGTATTTCGGATAGGCTGGAAAAGGCGTCAACTATTATTGTTTAATATACACACAGCCTACGGGTCTAAGGGGCTACCCGCCTCGCCATGCCGAATGCTCCCGTCAAATTGCGTTCTTCGACACGTGATCGAATCGTGGTTACAATTGAGGCGCATGTCAGGAGATTGGTTATTCATTATTTTTACGCTATCGAGCAAGTTTTCAATTAACGTTAAATTGACATTCACAATCGGCTGACCATTCGGTTGGTGCGGCCAGAAATACGATACGGGCGGCACTTGTGTCGGCAGATAAAATTTGAGTTCAACGTATAACGATTTCGCATAATCGTCGGGAGGGATGAGCGAAAACATCAGGCCGGGCCCAATCTCACGGAAAAGATTATTTTGAATGAGGCCATCCATCGCCGCCTTTCGAACATTAGGGGTAAGCGCGGTATTCACGATAGCAGCTAAATGCTGGGCAATAAAAATCAAATCGCTACAGTATCTCAAGGCTGGGTCTTCAGGATAAAAATCCTTATCAATTGCCAATACACGAACGCACACTCTTTGATCGCCAATGTGGCCAAAACTGGGCCTCGCGCGCAGCCGCTGATCCCACCGTACAACTGTTGCGAGATCATAGAGAATCGCCCCAAACACCTGACTTGGCGTCGAGTTGTAAAACCGATGTTCAACTGACTCAAGACCATTTTCGTTCACGAAATATCGGGCGGTGACCCTCACGCCGCGCAGTAAATGCTCCATATTGAGCAAATTATGTTCGCCAAGAAAAGTGTGCAGATCTGAAAATACGGCGGGTGGAAGTTCATTGTGAAAGTGCCGAATGACCATATGATCGGCCAGATTACCGTATCTGGATTCAAACAAATTGTAATTAAACCCCATCAACTTAAATTCAGTCGGACTAAAATGCGAATCGGCTTTATAGAGCATGAAAGAAGAGCGCAATTTGTCTTCAAGAAAGATGTTAAAAAACTTTGCGCTTCGGCGATGGCTGTACCACTCAGGGATGATATAAAAATTCCTTTTTACGTCGCCGTTCTCCGTGTCTTTGTCGACCGTAAGTTCATTTACTCGATAGCTCGTGTCTTCGCTGATTTTAAAAAGGCTCCCCAATCCAATATGCCATTGGTCCGCCTTGCCACCATCGGCCGTGTCAGAACCGAGAAAGTTACGATCGACCCGGCGCTTATTGAGAACCGGCTCCGTCGTGACGTCTTGCTGGTAAATCTTTTCAAGTTGCGTAAGGTCTGAAATCAGCAAATTGCGCAGATCAGCTTTACTGTTGAACGGGTTGGCCACCCTCCACACAAGCGAGTTAAGTCGATGATCTTTAAATATGAGCGCCTTACCAAATAAGTTATTGTAAGCCTTGCGCACCTCGGGGTACGAGAGGTTCAACGTATAATCCGCTAAAAAAATATCTTTTCGATCTGCCGTATTAATTTGCAACTTCGCCAGATCATCAAGTTTGAAAATCGAAAAAACGATGTTCTCTAAAATGTGATTGGGAAAGTATTGGGTCATCCCCGCATCGCCAAGTCCAGTTTGATATACTTCTTGCCAGTCCCTATCGCGATTGGCGACAAGACGTATCCTCGCCATTTTGTCTTTGCCACGAAATACAAAAACATCGTACTCGCCCGACAAGACTTTTCCCACTTGCGTGCTCTCGTACGCAACCGTGCCAGCGGGAACATAATAAGAGGCACCAAAAAGGAGATTAAGCGGTACGTGAAAGCGAACCTCAGTGCCCGGCTTGAGTTTATGCAGGAGCACATCGGAATTGACTGGCAATTGGTTAGCCACAAAATCAAGAAACGGTATTTTTCGCGTATGAGTTGCGTCATGATACGTCTTAAACACCCGCCAAACATCAATTTCTTGCTGCGACTGAATTGGTAATAAAAGTGGATATTGCGGCTCCCACTTCAAAGGTACCATAAAATGAAATTTATAAGGCGAAAGCCATAAGAATGGATTAAATGTCTCTTGCGGGATGAAACTATCTTCGCGCAAAGTGTAACCGCCGATGTAAGCCGGCGAAAGTTCAATACGGTCACGAACGCTGAAGTTGAATGCATCTAATACGTTCTTATTTTGGTTTACGACGTCGGCGGATATATCCGAGTTTTCAATGGCCATCTTTGTATGAGTGATGACGTCGTCCCAAAAGCTGTCGGCTTTTTTGAGCTGCTTTTGCAATTCCGGCTTTGTTCGCTCGAGCTCTTTTATTTCAGATGGATCGAGTTTGACCTCTTGCAAATCCATGTTGACCGGGCCAGTCACCACGATGCCATTGACCTTGTTTGCCGTTTGCGCATGGACCGGCAAAGCAATCATCATCGCGCCGACAATAAGCACGGCGAGCAAGGTAACCCAGCGAATTTTCAGGACATGCTCCATCGCGAAACTATGCTGCAATTTAAAATCCACCGATTGGTTGCCTGAAACGGGTTTATAGTTGAACAGTAGGGTCTAGCACTGTTGAAGTTTTTGACACAAGCGACATTCCACGGCCGAGAATAATTTTCAGGCCGCGAGACGGGTTAACTGGAACACCCTTTAACTTAGACGCACGAGCGAGTCTTGCAGGGTCTGTATTTTATTCGAAAGTTCGCCCAACTGTACGCGGCCTTCAGCCACAACCTCGGCGGGGGCATTTTTAACAAAATTTTCGTTGGCTAGCCGACCTTCAATCGCGGCTTTGTCTTTTTGCAATTTTTCGATGGTCTTCTCGATGCGCTTACGTTCTTCGCCTAAATCGACCACTCCCTCAAGATACACGATGACGTCGATACGGAACGAGTGAATAGCAACGGGCGTGAGCGCGCATTTTGTGAGTGAACCAATTTCATTTATTTGGCAATCGCCAAGCTTGGCGAGCTTTGTCACGTAAGCACGATTGGCCTGCAAAATTTTTTGCGAACCCTCGTCTTTGGGAGCAAGCCTCACCTTCAGTTCTTCACCCGGCTTAATGCGATTTTCGCCGCGTATATTACGAATCGCCGAAATGACCTCGACCACAAGATCAAGCTCAATGGCACGCTCTTTGCGACCGACCTGCAGCCAAGTTTGATCACTGCGTTGATTCGGATACTCATCGATTATGCAGGCCTCAGCCCCACGAATCGGCAACCGGCCATAAATTTCTTCGGTAATGAATGGCACAAACGGATGCAAAAGCCGAATGATGCGATTGAGCGTTTGCGCGAGCACCAACTGAGTCGCCGCCTTTTCATCGGGCTTATCGCCGTATACGACGGGTTTGATCAGCTCCAGATACCAGTCACAAAACTCGTGCCACACAAAATCGTAAAGAGCGTTTGCAGCCTCTGAAAAATGCAAACTCTCGAGATGCTGTTGAACCGCCGCTTCACACTCCCCAAGTTTGTGAACGATCCAAAAATCGGCGTCGCACAAATTTTCAAATTTCGGCAGCGCCTTCACGCCATCGGCCGGTGGAGCAAACTCAGATAATACTTGCAATGAGAACCGTGTCGCGTTCCAAATCTTGTTCATGAAATTGCGGTAACCCTCAAGCCGCGGGAACGAAAATTTCAAATCTTTACCGGCCGCAACCTGCGCCAGCAGTGTAAAGCGCACGCTGTCGGCACCGAATTCGTCGATCAGTTCGACCGGGTCAATGACATTGCCCAGTGATTTCGACATTTTTCGGCCTTCGGCATCGCGAATAAGGCCGGTAATTAAAACTTTTCGAAATGGCACATCGCCACGAAACTCGAGCCCCATCATGATCATTCGCGCGACCCAAAAAAATATGATGTCATGACCCGTAATTAAAACATCGGTAGGGTAAAAAGTCTTAAGCGCCTCGGTTTCATTCGGCCAACCCAGCGTACTGAACGGCCAAAGCGCCGAGCTGAACCAAGTGTCAAGCACATCATCTTCTTGCTTAAGATTCGCGGACTGACATTTCTCACATTGCGAAGGTGTCTCTTCCGCCACGGTCACGTGAGCGCACACTTCGCACGTCCACGCGGGGATGCGATGTCCCCACCATAGTTGACGCGAGATGCACCAATCTTGAATGTTGTTGAGCCAGTGTAAATAAGTTTTGGTCCACGCTTCAGGCTCAAAAGTGATCGTGCCGTTTTCGACAACGGCCTTTGCCGGCCGCGCAAGACTTTCCATCTTCACAAACCACTGCTCCGACAAAAGCGGCTCGGCTACCGCACCCGTTCGCGAATCGTGCCCAACAGAATGCGTGTGCGCTTCTTCTTTCAATAAAAGATTTTGCGCTTTTAAATCTTCAACAACACGCTTTCGCGCCTCTTGAACTTTGAGACCCGCGTAGACGCCGCCGCTCTCATTGAGCGTGCCGTCACGATTGAGAATGTTAATCATCGGGAGCTTGTGGCGCATCCCCACCGCATAGTCGTTGAAATCGTGTGCCGGAGTGATTTTGACAACCCCCGAACCAAATTCTTTATCGACATACGTGTCGGCAACGACCGGTATCATCCGGCCCGTCAACGGCAAATGCACCGACTTGCCGATGTACTTTGCATACCGTTCATCGTCGGGATGAACCGCCACGGCAACGTCGCCAAGAAGCGTTTCAGGTCGAGTCGTCGCGACAACAAGCCCGTCAGTTGAATTATCCGTAAACGGATAGCGAATGTGGTAAAGCGTGCCTTTGATTTCTTTATGCTCGACCTCGATGTCAGACAGCGCTGACTCAAGCTTCGGGCTCCAATTGACAAGCCGCTGCCCTTTGTAAATCAAACCTTTTTTGTATAACTGTACAAACACGCGGCGAACAGCCTTTGAAACGCCTTCGTCAAGCGTGAATACGAATCGATCCCAATCGCACGAATCGCCAATAAATTTCATTTGCTCAACGATGCGATCTCCGTATTTTTTCTTCCACTCCCAAACGCGGTCGACAAATTTTTCGCGACCGAGTTCACGCCGCGTTTTGTTTTCTTTTGCAAGCTCGCGCTCGACTACTCCTTGCGTGGCAATGCCGGCGTGATCGGTACCCGGCAGCCAAAGCGCGTTGAAGCCGCTCATTCGCTTCCATCGCGTGAGAGCATCTTGCAAGGTGTGATTGAGCGCATGACCGATGTGGAGCTGGCCAGTCACATTCGGCGGCGGCAAAATGATGCAAAAAGGTGGTTTTGTCGATTTATCCTGGGCCGAGAAAAATCTACGTTCGCTCCACCAACTGTACATTCGCTTTTCGACGTCTTTAGGATTATATCGATCGCCAAGTTCGTCATTTTTTTTCGAACCACTTGTTGACGTCATGTTGCGGGTGCCTTTTCTTTGAACTCCGGCAGACGCGCGCGATTAACCCAAATTAACGATAGCGCGAGATAGCCCAGCAGCGCCGAAAAATAAAACGGCGACGCCATCGAGAGCCGCGCATAGAACAAACCGCCAATCGGCGGGCCGAAAATCCGCGCAAGCGCCGACAGTGACTGGTTGACTCCCATTACTTCACCCTGTTCCTGCGGAGTTGAGAGTAAACTCAAGCTTCCCGTCAGTGCCGGCATAAGTAGTCCATTGCCTAGTGCAAGTAGAACCATAGCGACGGCTAATATCCAAATTGAACTGGTCAATCCGATCAGGACAAAGCTCGATGAAAACATGAGTACTCCCCAAAAAAGCATTTTGCGCTCGCCATACCTCGGCAAAAGCTTTCGTACCAGGTAACCTTGCGTAAAAGCAATGCAGAGACCGACAAAGGCAAAACCGTAACTTGCTTTTTGCATTGTCCATTGAAATTTATCTGCCACGAACAAAAATAGCGTCGCCTCCATGCTTGCCATGGCAAAAGTTACGACAAAGTTAGAACCAAGTAGAGTCCCAACCACCGGTCGCGCGATTTTTTCGCTTATGTTCCGTACGCGCGATTTACGTTCGCGCTTGCCGCGTCGATCGGGAGACAAAGATTCCGGGAGCATAAAAAACGCCGCCACAAAATTCACCGCGCCGATAATCGAAGCAATTATTGCCGGGAAGTGTCCGCTCACCTTTGCCGCCACCCCACCGATTGCCGGACCCAAAACAAAACCTAGACCGAAGGCCGCTCCGATGAGCCCCATATTCTTCGAGCGATCCTTTTCATCGGTCACATCAGCGATAAATGCTGCGGCGGTTGCAATATTGGCGCTAAAAGCACCCGCCAAGGCCCGCGAAACATAGAGAAGCGTGAGGGAGTTTGCAAAAAAGAACAAAAGGTTGGCCAAGGCGGTCATGATGATACTCATGAGAAGAATCGGGCGCCGGCCAAATCGATCGCTCAAACCACCCCAAAACGGTGAGAACAAAAACTGCATCCCCGAGTAAATCGCCAATAACAGGCCAACTTCGAAGGCTGTGGCTCCATACTGACGGGCCAAGTACGGGCTTAAAGGTATAACAATACCAAAGCCTACGAGATCGACGAAAACAGTTAAAAATATAATGAGCAGCGGCTTTTTATTCATTGCGACCTACCGAATTTCGCGTTTATCATTTTATTAGTATGGCATCAATGCGCGATGGTCTAGTCGAACTTGCAGCAGTGGCAATAGCGTTCGTATCGGTTACGGCGTTGGCGGATTTGCCGCCAGTCTATCACGTGGGCCAAGTCACACTTTCTGATACCAGCAGTTATTTTAGCACCAATCAAAACTACGATCGCTACGGAAACAAGCAAGATCTCTGTTATCCTCAGGTTGGTTCGTGTGATTATAAATTTCAAACAGAAACGAACTCCATAGACGGCAAATACGATCTCGACAGCGCTTTGGGCGTGTGGAGTTTCGGCGCGGGAGTCGACATCGACTACGCCGACAGTCGCGGGCCTGATCCCGTATATTTAACGGAAAAAGATCGCACAAACAGCCAGTTTGACGACGTTCATTTCGTAATGCAGAAACCAATTCCTTTACAAATGTTTCGCGTCATTCCCGAAGTAAAAGGCACGATAGCATTTAATCCAATCAATATGAACCAGATCGTGTACAACGGACCTGGCACCAACTATTATGATAATGCCCTTACGTCTAATGCTTGCGATGCCCTGCAAGCCGGCAGTTGGATTGTGGGGAGTTTTCCTCACACTCAGTTGTATGCTTACGTTGGCTACGAGTATCGGGATGACCAATACTCGTCACTCATACCATGGCAAGCCGGCGGCCTTTTTCAATTTCACCGATTTATATTTGGTGGCGAATTGGATGGCTACAACAGCGCTACAAACGATCAGTATGGATACGGACGCGAAATACTCACCGATCGCGTCGATGGTGGGAGTTATAAATATTTTGCCGCAGACCCGGTAGAATCTGATGTTCGCCTCAACATTGGCTACTCGATTACACCAGATCTCACGGTAACGGGCGCGTGGTCGAACACTATTAGCGGGCAAGAAATCGCAATTGGACAAACGTTCTATGCATCACTGGCCTACAGCTTTGACGTTGCCGGCGGCGGCCGCAGTCGCTACAACGATGATTTACTCCCACGCGACAAAAACGGTAAAGCTTCGCCACACCGCCAAGGTCAGTTTCAACCGAGCGTAGAGAAATACGACCAGTCTCTTTTTGAATCGAATTAATTAGAACTGCGCACCATGCCTCGCCACGCCGGCCAGACGTTGATTCTATCGAATATCAAAATCAAAAGGGCGAAGCGTACCCTTCACGGCTTCAGCAACGCTCGCCTTAATGGCTTCAACTTCTCTTGGAGCCGACTCCGCCGGAGCGTTCGTGCGCGGTGACTGTGACGCTTGCGGAGCAACCGAAGCGGCAGCTGCATGTGCCGTTGCGTGCAAGGTCGTCAGATCGGGATCTGGCATAATTTTATGCCCCTGCTCCATCATATTAAGATGGGCCTGTACAAGCGCACGAAGGTTATTTTCGTACTGCATCCGAACTTTTTTGAGTTCGGCGATTTCTTGAAACATTTTTTTGAGGCTATCGCGCGCATCGCGAACAATCATCTCCGCCTGTTGTTTGGCATCATTGATAATAAGCCGCGCTTCGCGGTCAGCATCCTGTTGAATTCGATCCGACATTTTCGTCGCGGTCGTGATCGTATTTTTGAGAAGTTCATCACGCTCACGATATTCAAGAATAGCCAATTCCTTTTCACGCACAGATTCACGGAGCACGTTGCGATCGCGAATGATCGCCTCCATCTCTTCAGCAATTTGCCGCAAGAAATCCATGACTTCTTCTTGGTCGGCACCCATCATCCGGCGAGTGAAATTTTTGTGGGCGATATCGATTGGCGCGATTTTCATTTTTCCCCCTACCGTCGAATCTCATCGACGTTGCATGTTTTTAGACACATGCCCCTTGACTTTAGGCTAAAGAATCCCGCTGCAAAGTGCAAGTGATCAAAGGACGGCTGGCCCAATGTCGAGAAAACGAATCTGCCCCACAGCCAATATCCTTTTAACCCCTGACATGAACCGAACACTTCTTGAATTTGTTACTGCCCGATGCTGGCGGCGGCACCTGGGCTCGTGAAGTGGTGCTGCTTATGGTAGTACCGGATGAGCCCCTGACAGGGCCCTTCAAATAACACTTAGATTCACCCCAACAGTTTACCGAGCTCTTGGTCGCGCATGGCGGCTTTTTCAAAACTGATTCGCAAGGCACGTTCGATTTCAAGTTCGCGCATCGACTCTAACCCCGACGCAGTTACGCCCTTTTGCGAGGCCACTTTGCGCTGTAATTCATCTATGGATGTATCACGATCATGTTCCGCCATCGCGGCGGCGGCGGCAAAAGTCTGTACCGTAATCTTTCTTGCCGTTTGCGGATCGACATCATGCTCTTCTAACCATTCGGACCAATACATCATTAGTTCGTAAACAAAACCGATCCCGCTGCTCGCCGCAACCAACATCGCCCGCATTGTTTCACCGTCTTCAACGGGGACAGCAAGGCCCATTGTCGAAAACAATTCCGTCAGCCAGGGGAGATTGGGGCGTACCGCGGGAGAAAATGCAAACGCGATAACCGATTTTTTAATTTTTGCGGCCGTTGTCGGCATTACCCTCAAAATTTTCGGTGAGCTCGGGATGAGCTTCTGTACAGATTGCAAAGAAATACCCGCAGCCAATGAGATCACAATATGATCTTCATTGAACGCCTGCGCGATCGGCTCAATGCATTGATAAAAATCCTGCGGCTTCACGGCGATAAAGACAATGTCGCTATTTTCAATCAGCTGTTCATTGGTTTTTGCCGCACGCACTTGAAAATCTTGGCTCACTCGCTCTAATTTTTTTTCGTTACGGTTCGAGATGAGAACGTTCTCGCGACGCACATAGCCCGAATCGATGAACGCGCGCATAACAGCCTGAGTCAGATTGCCCGCGCCGATAAAACCAATTTTTAAATTTTGGACGTGTTCGCTTGGCTTCATGTATTTGCCTCTAGTTTCACGCCGAGTGTCCGCCCGCCGGATACTGACGCGCACCAAAAATAGCGGAACCGACCCTTACGAGGGTCGCTCCTTCTTTTATCGCCGCCTCAAAGTCATGGCTTGTCCCCATAGAAAGCTCCCTCAAATTATGCGGAGCCGTTACATTTGTCACTAAGCGATCGCGAAGCTTACAAGCGTCATGAAAATACCGTCTCTGCCCAGATTCCACCAACTCGATAGGAGGCATAAACATCAGCCCGCACAGGCGAATGTTCGGCAATTTTTGCGCGTCTTCAATAAGCTGCGCGACGTCTTCTGCAAAAACTCCGCTTTTTGTCGGTTCGTGCGTAAGGTTCACTTCAATTAAAACATCTTGCGTGCGTTCGGTTCGCTTTGAAATTTCAATGAGCGTCGAAATGCGTTCGACTGAGTGGATCAATGAAAACCGATCATGGATTTGTTTAACCTTATTGGATTGCAACGCGCCAATGAAGTGCCACCTGATGTTGGCTTCGGAGAGCGCCGTGACCTTTGGTAGCGCCTCTTGGGCATAATTTTCTCCAAAATCAGTTAGCCCAGCCTGAAATGCCTCACGGATTTTTTCAAATGGCACTTGTTTAGTCACACCGACCAATCGTACCTCGCTTGGGGTACGCCCCGACTGTTCGCAAGCTGTTGCGATTTTATTTCTAATTTTTTTTAGTTTGTCGGCGATATCAGTCGGTGTTTTTTCGGCGGACATTCCATCCTCGCGCGTACAACGTTTTTTCAAGTAACTCCATCGGCAAACCAATCACATTGCTTTCAGAGCCACGAATAGCTGCGACAAATGCGCGTGCAAAACCTTGTACCGCGTAACCGCCGGCCTTGTCATACGGTTCGCTTGTTGCCACGTAATCGGCCATTTCAATCTCTGACAGTTTTCGAAACTCGACCTCCGTCGAGTCGATTGCGTCAAAAGTCTCGCTTGTCGAAAAATTATACAGCGCAATAGCCGTCAAGACGCGATGTTTTTGCCCCGACAAAAGTCGCAAAAATTCGAGCGCCTCACCGGAATTTTTTGGTTTACCCAACGCGCGCCCACCCAATACCACCATCGTGTCGGCGGCGAGAACTAAAATCTTCTGTCCTTTCATATGCTTATGAAGGCTTACGGCTGCATCAGCTTTGCCCCTGGCGATGGCCATGACTGCCGTCTCAAGATTCACGTTTTCTTCAATACTTTCCGATATTTTGACTGGATGGACGTGAAACAAAAATCCAGCCTTTTCTAACAGTTCACGCCGTCTTGGAGATTGTGATGCCAGCCATAGTTCATACATTGTCGCGTCCTCGTTTTGTGAGAACCACAGGCGCACGTATTGAATGCGGCTCTGGAGTAACACATGTTTGATTGGTTTTTACTTTTTTCTGGTTTGGGCCTCGCTGCGATGAGCGTTTATCTGTTTACGAGCGCACTTCTCGGCAACAACTACGACGCCAAAGCTCTAGCATGGGCATCGGGCAATGAGCCAGCAAAATCGAAATCCGGCTTCGTGAATTTTTCACGCCCGTTGGTTCATAATTTTACACTCCAACACGCGGCACGCATTAAAAACCCCGACTACCGCCGCAAGGTGGAGAGAAAACTGCTCACGGCTGGATTATCCGGCGAGCTCAACGTCGATGAATTTATCGGGTTGCAAATTCTCTGGGGATTCATGGTGCCGATTTTTTTAGTGGTCCTAAATCTCACGCTACACCTCGGTTATCCCTACTGGTTTTGTTTGGCGTTGGGTTTATTTGGCGTGTACTTTCCGCACCTTTACTGCCGGATGCAAATGCAGCAACGGTACATTTCGGTTGTCTCCGATTTACCGTTTTTCATTGATCTCCTCGCGCTTTCAACAGAAGCCGGCCTTGATTTCATCGCCGCCATACAACGCATTGTCGACAAAGCCGAAGACAGCGTGCTCGCCGAGGAACTTTCAATCGTCCTCAAGGATATCAAACTCGGCTCATCACGCGGCGAGGCGCTGCGCTCACTCGCCGCACGACTTGAAATTGCTGAAATCACAAGTTTCGTCGCAGTCGTGAACGACGCCGACCAAACTGGCGCGAGTATCGCAAAGGTTTTAAAGGATCAATCCGAGCAAATGCGGCTGGAGCGTTTCGTTCGTGCTGAAAAAGCTGGGGCACGCGCTTCGCAACTCATGC
>DAIDJH010000011.1 GCA_027451425.1 Bdellovibrionales bacterium
AGCCATCGCCGAGGGATAGCGGGTGTTGCCGAAGGTTTTTTCCGTACCTTTCGCGAATTGAGTCAGATGATTCTGCTTTTGCCTCTTTACGCCATGGGGTGCGCTTGGATTGGCCTTGCAATTTTGCCAGGCCTTGCCGTGTTCCACTGGACATTTCTTGCGACGCGCTTGTGGCCGACACTTGGTCGATTGTGGGCGCTTGGATTTTGCGCGTGTTTTGGTTATTTGCTTTACGGCTTGTCGCTTATTGTTTTATTGCCGGCTCTTAATAAAATATTGCATCTCAAGCTTAAAGAATGGCGCGGGCCCTACTACTCGCTCCCAGCTGTGCCGTGGTTCATCCATAACGGTATCACATATATAATGAGGTTTACATTTTTGGAATTTATTACGCCAAGCCCCTTGAACATAATGTTTTACCGTTGGATGGGCATGCGGATCGGTCGCGGCACGGTGATCAATTCATCGCACATTTCAGATCCGTGCCTCATCAAAATGGGCGAGAAAGTGACGATCGGCGGTTCGGCGACGATCGTCGGGCACTATGGGCAGGGCGGTTATCTTGTGTTGGCTCCCGTCGCGATCGGCGATCGTGCAACAATAGGCCTACGAGCGACGATTATGGGCGGGGCGACTATCGGTCGTGAGGCTAAAATTCTGCCGCACTCGGTGGTTATGCCGAAAACAGTCGTACCGGATGGCGAAATTTGGGGTGGCGTCCCGGCTCGCAAAATGTCCTTGAGTGACCTTGCGACTATGCCGAGCAAGAAATCAGCCTAACCACGTTAATAGCGCGGATTTGGCTCGTGTGATTTGCAGTTCACGCTTTTTCTCGCGTTCGGCCTGTGTGCGAACGTTCATGCCTTCAATCAACGGAAATAAACCAAAATTGATGTTAGTCGGTTGAAACTCATCTTTAGCTTCGGTTATTGCGTTGAGAAGCGAACCCAATGCCGAGAGGCGGGGGGGGAGCGAAATTTCGCGCCCATTTAATTGATCGTTTAAAAATCGAGCCACCAGTAGACCGATGCACGTTGAATCAAAATATCCTTCTACACCGGTCATTTGACCGGCGAAATACAGCCACGGGTCGCGCGGGCTTGATAATACTCTCGTGAGTTTTCGCGGCGAGTGGATGTAGAGATTGCGATGGATGCTGCCAAGTTTTAAAAACTCGGCGTTTTCAAGGCCGGGGATCATACGGAATACGCGTTGTTGCTCGCCATAAGTCATTTTTGTTTGAAACCCGACCATGTTGTATGCCGTGGCTTCGCGGTTTTCTTGTCGCAATTGTACAACCGCAAAGGGCTTTTTGCCGGTTTCGGGGTGGCGAATTCCATTCGGCGACATGGGCCCAAATTTGGGGGTGAGCGGCCCTCGGTCGACCATGGCCTCGATTGGCATGCAGCCTTCAAAGTAAGGAGTTTTTTCGAACTCCTTCGGTTCAACTTTGCGAGCGCTTGCTATCGCCTCAATGAGCGCGAAATACTGCTCCTTACTAAGAGGGCAATTGACGTAATCTTTTGTGCCGCGATCAAAGCGGTCAGCTTTGAACGCAATGGACGTGTCGATCGTGTCAGCGTCGATGACCGGTGCGATAGCGTCAAAAAAATATAAAAAGTCCGAGGTGTCGCTGGGCGAAGCGAGATGGTCGCGGATACTGGCTGCAAGAGACTCGTGTGTGAGTGGGCCAGTTGCTATCACGGTAGGTCTTGGGATTTCATCAATAGAAGTAATGAGACGGCGTTCGACTTGAATGCGCGGGTGAGTCGTGATCGCGTGCGTGACCGCGGTGGCGAAAAGTTCGCGATCCACCCCGAGTGCCATCCCGGCGGGAACGTTTGACTCGCGGGCTGCGCGTAAAATCAATGAATTGAGTTTGTCGGCCTCCCACTTCAGTTGTCCTGGAGCCGAATAGTCGGTTTGTGAACCGAGCGAGTTGGAGCATACAAGTTCCGCGAAATGACTAGTTTTGTGAGCGGGGCTGGTCGCTGTGCCGCGCATCTCGATAAGCACAACATTGTGACCCATTTCAGCGAGCTGCCATGCACACTCGCTGCCGGCAAGACCGCCGCCCACCACGTGAACAGTTCGTTTGTCCAGATTCGTGTTACTCATGAACGAAACCATTACAAAAACTGCAGCCGTTTCGCAAGATATCAGAATGGAGTTCTCCATTTACGATCCGTTTCTCGATCCGGTTCTTGTGATCTCCGATGAGGGGGCCATTCAATATATTAACCCAGCGGGTCGCGCGTGGCTGACGATTGAAAAAGTCAATGTGGTGGGCAAGCCGCTCGACGAGCTAGTCTTTTTCAGAGATACGGAAATGTTCGAAAACGCTGGGAAATTAGAGGCATGGCAATCCACCTCGCCAGAAAAGGCAAATTTTCGGTTTGCTGCCAATCAGTATGAGGGGGGCGCCACTGTATCGATTCAAAAGGTCCCTTATGCAGACGATCACGTTTACGCCATTATTGTGCGCGATTTGACGTTTGCTTCGACAATCAGTGTTGAAGGGTGGAATCAGGCCAAAGCTGATCGCATGGATCAAACCATTACGTCCACGGCGAGCATCGCCGCCGATACGGCCCTCATTAATCAAACTAAACTGGTTGATGAAATCACGCTGACGAAATCCGTCGGCAAAGAACCGGTGGCTCGTCATCAGACCCGCATGAATATTTTTGTGGTAAAGCATAAGCTTGCATTACTTGGGCACACAAATTTGTTATCGTCAAATTGGATTGAAGCGGAAGTGAAGGCAAACAATCTGGCGGTGGGGCTCTCCTGCAATCTTGAAATGCTCGGTACGCCAGATCTTAAATTTATCACGGCCGGCGGCAAGATCATCGATATTCAACCCAGCGAGCATGATTCAGTGCGCGTGCGCTTTCAATTTGAAAATTTAAGCGTACTTACCAAGCGTGCCATAGATGAATTTTTGGCCAAGCATTCGACAACGCTATAGTGGACGCGATGTCTGCGCGATGGTAAACAGTACGACGATGAGTCGATCCAGAAGTCAAAAAGAGCCACAACTCGTTGCGGACATTTTATTTAGTGTGCTGAAGCAAAAGAAAACAGCACTGGGCAGCCAATTTATTCGGTGGCGGTTATGGAACGAGTGGAAAGACGTCGTTGGCGCCGAAATAGCATCCCACACTGTTCCTGTGCAATTCATTCGCGGCGAACTCTATGTTTGGGTGAAGTCGGCCGCTCGCATGCAGGATCTCATTTTTTTGGTTCAACCGTTACGTGAAAAAATCAATCGGTTCGCTGGGCAGAATTGGGTTAAATATATTAGATTTACTCTTGATCGCAGGTCTGTGCCGATGCCTGAAGAAACCGAATCGGGTTTAAGGGAATTCCTTGCCAAGACAGCTCCCAATGAAGATGAGGGGCCTCCACGCGACCCGTAGCGCCCGAAAGACCGATGGTCTCGCCGCGTTTCACTTGCGCGCCGGCGGCGACGTCGAATTTTGATAGATGCATATATTCGCTGTAAATCCCGCCACCATGATTGAGGATTATAATGTTACCGGTGAGCGGCGACTCGCCTTTGTAAACGACTTGGCCATCCGCGGCGGCAAGAACTGGTGTGCGCATCGGCGCGTGTAAGTCGATCCCTGTATGGTAATATGGTTGGCCGCCAGGTGGGGTGCGTGGGGATGCAAATCCGGATGTCACGCGAATATCATGTAGTGGTCGATGCCAACATTCGTGAAAATTAAACGACCCATGGACCGGGGTTGTAATCTTCTTTAAACGAGCAAACTCGGCATCGGCATCGGCTTCGCTAAAATTTGAAAGCCGTGTACGCACGCTTGCCGGTAAACGCAGCAACGAACTCTTTGATAAACTCGGAATATCAACTTTCACGATGCCGGTAAAAAAGATTTCGCGCGGGCTGCGAAACAATCCGCCGTGAGTATAGCTCGTTCGCCCGACAATAGTGACAGAAGGCCTGGCTGCAACGCCAACAAACGCAGTTTGGTGATTCAACCAGGTCGCATTAGTGTTTGAAATCGAAAGGTAAGAGCCTTTTTTTCTATTTGGCCAATGAATCTCTAAAAAATCGCCGACGTTCGCTTGCGTAGGCAAGACAACGGGTGGAGCGACAAAAAAGTCGGCGCCGATGAGGTACGAGGGCAGAAGTAGTACGGTTAAACCGAGTCTGAGCGTCAGTGTCCGTTGTGACTTTCTTGGTTCTGCCGAATAGCCTCGCGCAATAAGGGCTTTAAATATCGATTGCGTGGTTCATCCCCCAGTATACTGACTAAACGATCATGTAACGTCGGGTCATTGATCAGCCGCCCGAGCGTCCCATCACCGTTATCAATTTTCTTTAAAATATTTTTTAAATGCCAAAATGATTCTCGGATGTCGGGTTCATCGGCAAGTTTTGAAATATTAGTGCTCGCGGTTGAAATATTCGTGGTTGCGGTCGACAGATTATCGACCAGGGTGGCCAGCCGGTCATTTGAATTCAAGGCATTGAGCAGATCGTTGAACTCTTGCAGGGTGTGAAGAGCGATCGATAAATCGGGGCCCTTACCGTTGGTGAGCATATCGATAAAATCATTTTCATTCTGCGATGGGATGAGCGATCCGGATTTGAGTGGAGTCTCTCCGGCGCGGCCGGGATTGATATAAACGTATTTATCACCCAGTGCGCCTTGCGTACGAATCGATGCGATCGATGATTTCGTCAACCTTTTGGCGGCTTCGCTTAAAACTTCAACAGATACGACCATTGAGGAGTCATCGCCAAACGTGATTTTGCGTACATCGCCCGCGTCCATGCCGGAAATCGAGACGACGCTCCCTTTGGCAAGACCTTGAGTCGATTGAAAATGAATTTTAAAATATGAATACGAATGAAAAAAATTATGATCGCCGCTGAACATAATGATGGAGGCGAGAACAATCCCCACTCCCGCCACCATGAACATGCCGATTTTGGTTTTAGACACGGGTTCAGTCACCTTGCCCCCTCACGAAAAGTTGTAAAATCTGTACGGGATCTTTTTTGAGATCCGCAACCGCTCCCAAATTTTCGACGTGGCCGTCTTCGAGAAATGCGAGCCTATCGCAAACTCGAATCGCCGTGTCTAAATCGTGCGTAACTAAAATTGATGTTACGCCGGTCGATTTCAGTTGAACAATAAGGTTTTGAATTTTAACTGTGTTAGCCGGGTCAAGGCCGGCGGTGGGCTCATCGTACAGGATGACGTCGGGTTTCATGATGATGGCTCGCGCTAACCCCACGCGCTTTTGCATCCCGCCGGAGAGTTCCGCAGGTAAGAGCGACTCGGCACCTTGTAGATTAAACATTTGCAAGGTTGATAAGACGCGGTCGCGAATCTCGTGTTTACTTAAGTTCGTGTGCTCGCATAACGGATAGGCGATATTGTCATAAACTGTCATGGAATCAAATAATGCGCCATTTTGAAAAACATAAGCTACGCGCTTGCGAATCTCAATTAGGTCGGATTCGTCGAGCTGAGTGACGTCTGTGCCATCAATTTGAATTTTGCCGGAGTCGGGCCGCTCGAGGCCGATAAGACTCCGCAAAATCACACTTTTGCCAGCACCTGAACCGCCGAGAAGGCCTAAGCACTCACCCTTTTTAACGTCAAAGTTTACGTCATCATGAATGACCTTTTTGCCGAACATCTTTCTGAAATGCGAAACTTCAATCATCTCCATGATTGAATAATCCAAAATACTTTAGTTAAAAAATAGTCGCCGACAAGAATCATAATCGAAGACGATACGACGGCACGAGTGGTTGCGACCCCCACGCCCTGCGTTCCCCGCTCGACGTTGAGCCCGTAGTAGCAGGCGGGGATGGCGATAAAAAGCGCGAAGAAAAATGTTTTGCCGATGCCGGAGAGATAGTCGGCAAGAACGACCGTGGAGAAAACCTTTTGCCAGTAAAAACCGGCATCGAGCCGCAAATCGAGCGAGCCCACGACAAGTCCGCCAAAAATGCCAATCGCATTCGCGAAGGCGGTGAGAATCGGCAGACAAATCACACAAGCGAGTACGCGCGGAATCACAATTTTTTTAATTGGTGACGTGCCAAGAGCGCGGATGGCATCGATCTGCTGGGTGACCACCATCGAGGCGATTTCGGAGGTGATGCCCGCGCCGACGCGAGCCGCGAACATGAGACTTGCAAAAATTGGCCCGAGTTCACGAATAAACGATATCGAAACGAGTTTGGGGATGTATAGTTTCGCGCCAAATTTTTGCAGGCCAATGCCAAACTGTAGTGCCATCACCATGCCGACGCTCATCGCGACGACCAATACCAGCGGCAGCGAACGCACGCCGACGCTTTGAATTTGTACGATGAGAAGATCGAGGTACAGCGGCCGACGAAAAAGATCGCGCAGCATTTGCCCGGTGAGAACGGTGTTGCCGCCGACAAAGTCCAAAAATTTTTCAGTTTTGGCCGTCATGGTACGCGAAACTCCTTCACGAAACGTTCAAAATCTCGTTGATTGTTTCCGAATGCCTTGGCCACGCCCGCATAGGTTAAAATAAAAGTGCAATCGTCCTTTTTAAATATGACAAGTTCAAATCGGGTGGCGATACCGTCCACATTGCCGTCGATGATGGAGTGAATGGCATCGCGGTTGTTAAATGTAATTTGTTCAGTTTCAAGAGGCTGCGCGTCGGTGATTTCAGAAATGACCCCGGATTGAATTTGTTCCAGGGAGGGATTCGGAGAATCGTGGCACTCGCTGAGCACCGAAATCGTATTGCCGTTCTGTTTTTCGCGCCAAGAATCGTCGACATCCAGCGAGTGAAGGTTTTTGAAGGTGCGCGGCGGGCGTTGAAATTTCATGCTCTTGCACCTTTGAGGTTTCGGCGTGCTAATTTCTACGGACACGCATCCGCTCGCGAAGATCGCGAGAAGACAACATGTAAGGGCGATGCCTACTAAAGTTCTGGTACGAAACGATGTTCTCATTGCTGTTTGAGCCTTTGTGCGCCGAACTATGTATCGGTTTGATCCGCGCGACACATGAGGGCCTGTCACGGGTTTGGCGCTGATCTGACAACTTAGTGGCACGTCGGACGAAATGCGAGTCGCGTATGAACTCGACGAAGAACAGGATTCCGCGAGGTTTGGAGGCGATTTTTGCCGGGTCTAGTCGGATCGTCTAGTGGTCACGGGCGCGCGGCACTTGGCACCGAATGTGCTTATTGATGTAAATTGTGAAATCTCCGCTTAGCTTTCATTCGAAACTGTTTGGATTGATCCACTCGGCGATGATCGTCTCGATAGTCGCGCTCGTCCTTTGGCCGGCGTTGTCCTTTGCCCAACAAGTATCGGGGTCCATTTCAAAGATTGGGGATACTACTCATCTCGAGTTTCTCGGTCAGGAGCAATGGGTTTACGATTCGCCGATACGCAAAGGTAATACCGTATCGGTTACTTTGCCGGCGTTTGACGACAAAACCGTCGCGGCTTTACGTGCATGGTCGGGGCCTTTAGTTAAGCGGGTTGAAATTAATAAAGACGGTCCTGATGGAAAATACGTGTTAACGTTTGCCCTTGATGGGCCGGACGTCGATGTATTTGACTATTTAACCGATCAGCCTTCCGCGCTTATTTTTGATTTTTACAAAACGACGTCTAAGTCTCAAAAAAATGTTGCAACAACAGCGGCGAAAAAAATGCCGTCGCATTTATTGCACGGTCGAAAGTTGAGAAAATGGCGATCGCATAAATTGGCATTACGTCACAAACGATTGAGCCGCGCCCCAGCCAGCACGGAATTCATGCAAATTCAGCCGAAGGAGCAACAGGTTCGGGTAACAGACCTTACCGGCGATACAACCGATTCGGCGGCCAATATTCGTTTTGAGCAAGGTGTGTTTGACGGGGCGGATCCAAATTATGATCGATTTCGCATTAAAGATTATCAAATCAAAGAAGACGCGATCATTGCCAGTCAGCAAAATATCTACATCCCCTTCCCCATGTTGCCGCTTCGTTTAAATAGATTCGATGAAATGGTCAAGTCGCCGCCGATTTACGACATCAAAACCGATCATTCTCCCGCAATCGCCCAACAAAACAAGGACGCGCGGTTCTTACTATTTTTATTTAAAAAGCAACACTGGGGAGCATTTTTTAAAACCTACGGCTACTTTGAGAAAAAATATCCGAACTCCAAATACGATGAAATTGTTCAAAATATGGCAGCCGAAGCGCATATTCACCTCTACCAGCGCGATGGTAACCGGGTTGATCGCGATGCCTTTCAGTCGCTCTATACCTATTTAGTCGATAAGTATCCAAATTCTGTTTTAGCCGAGCGCAATCTCCTTCTTCTGGCGTACTCGCATCTTCAATCCAACGATGGTTTTGGAGCATTGCGACTTCTTATGCTTGAGCGGCAAAAATATCCAAATTCTCCTGAGGCGGATAATGTCAAGATGGGGATCGCAGAAGCTCAACTTATGATTGATAAACCGAATAAGGCGCTGACGACTTACGATGATATCATTGCGAATCCTCTAAATAAAAAAGACGCTGTCGAGGCGCTCTACCGAAAAGGTGACGTTTATTTTCATGAAAAGCAATATCAACAAGCGGTTGATGCGTACGAAACCGCTCAGAAAAAGTATCCTTCATTTAATATTGTTTATCCAAATGCTCAGTATAATATAAGCGAAGCCCAGTTCTGGCTTCATCAATACAAAAATAGTTTGGATGGATTTATCAACTTTATTCGTTTTTATCCCAACCATGAATACGGGGGGTACGCGCTCACGAGAATTGGCGAGCTTCTTGATATTTTCGGCGCCAGTCAGAAAAAGGTGATGGGGGCATTCACTGAAGCCTATTTTCGTTACCCCACTTGCCCCGGAAGTGAAGTCGCGCGCGTTCGTATGCTCAGCCAAGGGTTGAAGAACATGACCAATCGCGAGCGAAAACTAGCGCTAAGTGAGATTGATGAAATTGCCGAGAAATCCACTCTCCCGCAAATGGAAGAATTCACGACGATTGTTAAGGCCGCCGGCCTTTCGCGTGCGGGTGAATATCAAGAATCGCTTGATTTATTGCTCAGCTATTATCAATCGCATCCGGGAACGGCGCGCCTCGACATATTTCGCGGACGTATTTTGCGCAATATTTCGGACGTGCTGAAAGAAGACATTGATGACCACAAATTCATGTCTGCGCTCAATTTCTACGGCAAATATTCGGCGACATGGTTGAAAAACAGTCATCGTATAGATACGGCGTTTTTTGAGGCAGAAGCTTTCGAACAAGCGGGAGTTCCAGCTGAAGCTGAGCGTGAATTCAAGCAAATATTAGCAAGACGCAAGGCTATCGTTGGCACAAAAGAAGAAATGGAGCGCAAAGTTTATGAGCATCTACCATCTGTTTCACAGATCGACTTGAGGCTTGCCGCCGTGATGACGGCGCAAAGGGAATATCAAGAGGCGTACGCTTATTTGCATGACATTAAAGGTTCTATGGAACCAGCTGAAGAAGTTGAGCGTGTTCAGCTTGGCGCTACCATTGCGGAGCAAATGGGCAACAAAGGTGAGGCGATCAAAAACCTTGAGGCGCTTGAGCACGCCTATGCGAAGGACGACGCAAAAGCCGCGCTCATGGTGAAGCCAGATATTCAATTGGCGAAACTGTACATCGGTGAAAAAAAATTCAGTTCAGCTGATGACAGCCTAAAACAAGTCGAAGCTTTAAAGGCGAAGCAGCCCTCTGCGGTAACCGATAATGAGTGGGCTGAAACACTCAAGTTACGGGGCGATCTATTGCTTGGCGAGGGTCGAAGACTGGGCGCGGTTGAGGAATATTCCAAGCTCCTCGATGCGTACGAATCGACGCGTCCGCTGGCGTCAATTCGCTACAAGGCGGGAAAAATCCTCTTTGAGCAGGGTGACCTAGAAGGGGCCCGCAAAATGTGGACGGGATTTGAAGGCGAGACAAGCAAATTCTATCAAATGCTTGCGCAAGAGAAGCTTCAAGAGGCCCGGTGGCGAAATTCATATAAGAAATACGTCGATCGCATACCGGCGGCGGAGAATTTGAAATGAATGCGAGGTGGTCATGACAAAAATTATCCGAACAGTTGATTCGCAAATGAAGCGCATTCTTGAGATTGCCGAAAACGTGGCGTCAAGCCGGGCGAGTGTGCTCATTCAAGGTGAAAGCGGGACGGGTAAGGAGCTGCTTGCCCGCTACATTCACGGCAAAAGTAACCGCGCATCGCAGCCATTCGTTGCGATGAATTGCGCCGCTTTACCCGAAGGGCTGCTTGAAAGCGAACTGTTCGGCTATGAAAAGGGGGCCTTCACCGGCGCGGATCAGAGAAAAATCGGCAAGTTTCAAAGCGCACATCAAGGTACATTTCTTCTTGATGAAATTTCGGAACTTCCGCTTGTTCTTCAGTCAAAAATCTTACGGTTTTTACAAGAAGGTGAAATTGAACGGGTCGGCGGTCTTAAGCCGATTAAAGTGGATGTGCGGATCATCGCGGCGTCGAACAAAAAACTGCAAGATCTGGTGCGTGAGCAAAAATTTCGCGAGGATTTGTTTTATCGACTCAATGTCATTCCGATAGAAATTCCGCCGCTTCGCAATCGCGCGCAAGATTTGGAGCTTCTCAGCGATTTTTTCGTTGAGATGTCGTGCTCTGAAAATGGGCTCGCAATTAAAAAATTGGATGAGTCCGCTCGGCAAAAAATTCGCCAATGGAACTGGCCGGGTAACGTGCGCGAGTTGCAGAATGTTATGGAGCGTAGCGTGCTTTTAACCCGTGACTCCTCAATAACGGCTGGCGATTTGCAAATTGAAGGCTTTGAGGCTCGGGAGCCGAGAGCATCGATACAGCCAGGGATGACCGTCGAAGAAGCAGAGCGGCTTTTGATACAAAAAACTCTTGAGTATACGGAACAAAATCGCACGCATGCGGCGCAAATGCTGGGCATCAGCATTCGCACGCTTCGCAACAAAATCAACGAATATAAATTAAAGGAGGATCATGAGCAGCGGACTATTTGATAAAACCACATATGCTCTTGGCGCCTCGATCAATTTTCGGCAACTCCGCCAGGATGTTATATCGTCAAACATCGCGAACGCCGAGACGCCTGGTTATAAAGCAAAAAAGGTGGATTTTGAAAATGCACTCGCGCGCGCAGTCGACACTGATGGACTTTACAAATTGTCGATTGATAATCCCGATCAATATCCTGTGGGCGGCGGTTCCATTGAAGACGTGCGCGCCGACGTCTACGACAATCCGAACATCACGGTAACAAATGATGGCAACACGGTCGATCTCGAGCGTGAAATGGCGAACTTAAGCCAAAATACAATTCTCTACAAGGCGGCGGTCGAGCTTATTAACAAAAAGCTCGCTACGCTCGCGTATGCCGCGACCGAAGGTGGAGGGGGTAGGTAATGGATTTTTCGACAGGCTTACGTATTTCAAGCAGTGGGCTTACGGCCGAGCGCATGCGCATGAATACAATTGCCTCCAATATCGCCAATATCAATACAACGGTCACCCCCGAGGGCGGACCGTATCGAAGAAAAGACGTTGTGTTCGAGGCGATGCCGCAAGCAAAAAATTTCGGCGAAATCCTCACAAGCGACGCCGACAATGCGATGGATCGCGTGCAAGTCGTCGATGTTAATGTCGATCGGGGCGCTCCCCTCATGAAATATGAACCCGACAATCCGAATGCCAACGCGCAGGGGTATGTGGCGTACCCGAACATTAATTTGATGGAAGAAATGACAAACATGATCCAAGCGACCAGATCTTACGAAGCCAATGTGTCGGCAATGAATGCGACAAAAGAAATGGCTGTGACGGCGCTTGGAATCGGGAGGTAATAGATGGACGGCTTAACAGTTTCAAACTTGAATACGGTTCTGCGCACGGGCGAAACCGCAACGCAAGTTCGTAACGATAAAATCAACTCTGAATCCGTAGATAATCCCAACCAAGGGGTTAAAAGCTTCTCGCAGACTTTGAAAGATGCCGTCAATAACGTGAATCAGTTGCAAGTGAAATCGGATGTGGAAATGCAGCGATTGGCGACCGGGAAGACAAAAAACATACCGGAAGTCATGATCGCCGCGGAAAAGGCCGACATTTCATTCAAGCTTTTGATGCAAGTTCGAAATAAAATTATCGATGCGTATCAAGAAGTCATGAAAATGCAGGTGTAGTTAGATTTAATTTAGTACTTGGGGGTGACTTTTGTTCAAAGTATTATCAACAATCGCGGCTCAGTTTAAGTCGTTTTATAATTCCATGCCGCCGGTGAGGCGCAATGTGCTCATTGCCTCCGGACTCATCACGATAATGGGGATTTTTATCGTGACAGTCATGGCGACGAAAACCGATTACGCGCCTCTATTTTCAAATGTGTCACCCGATCAGATGCCGTCTATTTTAGAAAATTTGAGAAAAAAGGATGTGCCGTTCAAAATGGGGGATAATGGCCGGGCAATTTTGGTTCCGCGCGATTTAATCCCGGCAACGCAAATGGCGATCATGGCCGACATGGGGAGCAGCAAAACCGGCACGATCGGGCTTGAGCTTTTCGACAAGCAGGACTTTGGCATCACATCTTACGCCCAAAAAATCAATTATCAGCGTGCGCTGCAGGGCGAACTCATTCGCGCCATCAACTCTTTGACGGCAATCAAAGAGTCTAAGGTGTTGCTCGCTCTGCCGAACAAAAAAACGTTTTTAGAGGAGGGTGGTGAACCGAGCGCGTCGGTGGTTGTTGAGCTTTACCCAGGCAAACGGCTCACGGGCGATCAAGTTAGCGGCATCACCCACCTTGTCGCAAGCGCGGTCGAAGGACTCGATCCGTCGAAAGTTACGGTTGTCGACGCTCGCGGCAAAGTATTGTCAAAAAATTATTCCGCCGATGGAGGTGCGACGGCCGAACTTCTTGATATGAAGCGGGAGCAAGAGCAACAACTCGAAGATAAGATCGAGTCCATTCTTGAGCCTGTCATTGGTGAAGGCAAAGTGATTGCAAAGGTAAATGAGACCTTAGATCCGCGCGTGATCAATTCTGTAGAGGATACCGTGAACCCGGATCAAACGGCGGTGCGTTCTGAAGTCGACGAAGAGCAAAAGCTTGATGGACAAAGAACAAATCCAACCGGGATACCAGGATCGCGATCAAATTTGCCGGGGGCGGGTCAGCAAGGCCAGGTTGGTTTTCAACAAAACGTTAACAAAGAAATGAAAACGATCAACTACGACGTGCCTCACACTCATCAGACAATTCGTGAGGCGGCCGGGCAGGTTGAACGAATCACTGTATCCGTTCTTGTTGATGGAACAACAGCCGTAGTAAAGGGTCCCAACGGTAAAATGATGGAGAAGTGGACGCCGCGAACGCCTCAAGAGTTGGCGCAATATCAGAGTATCGTAGAAAACGCGATTGGATTCGATCCCGCACGCAAAGACTCCGTCTCAATTGAAAACATAAAATTCCAGCATGAGGATTTTTCCGAATCCGAGCAGCTTCTCACATCGCTTGATCGACAAAAGATTTTGCGCGCTCTTTTCAAGTGGTCAATTCTCGGTTCGTCGCTCCTACTTTTCTTCTTTATTGTCGTAAGACCATTCATGCGTTGGATCACCGACTCCTTCCACGACACGGTTGAAGACATGCTCCCGCGCACGATCGAAGAACTTGAAGAGCTGCAGACGTCCGATAATACCCTGCCCGGTATGTCAGGGGCATTGCCGGTGCTAGAAGAGTCAATCGATCCAAATAAGGCCGAGAGTGAGCTGCTTAAAGAACGTATTATGGGAATTATGGAAAACGACATAGAGAAATCGGCCGCCGCGTTCAATATTTGGGTTTCTCGACGCGATAACTAGAACAGGAGTCTAATATGCCACTTATAAAAAAAGCCGATAATGTGATGTGGGACAAACTGCGCGGATTTGAAAAGGCCGCCATTTTACTCAACTATCTTGGCCCGACAGCGGCAAAGCTTCTATTTCGACATGTTGACGACGGTGATATCCGAAAACTTTTGGGAACTATGCAGAAATTTCGAATTGTCCCGGTCGAAATCACCAAAAAAGTTTTAGAAGAGTACTATGAAATGATCAGCGAAACGCAGGACTATATTTTCTCCGAAAAGCCGACGCAAAAGGATACCGTTGTTGAGGCAGTAGGTGAGGAGCGGGCGCGCGGAATTCTCGGTCACATGGCCTCGAGCGGCCCCATCCAGCGCACGCTTGAAAGCCTGGAACTCGTTGATTCAAAATCGCTTTCGAATTTTTTGATTAACGAACATCCACAAACTATAGCTGTAATTCTTGCCCATCTCGAGCCGGAAAAAAAAGGCGAAGTTTTGAAGCGGCTCCCTGAAACGCTCCAGGCTGAAGTTGTATTGCGCCTCTCCAATCTCGATCACG
>DAIDJH010000012.1 GCA_027451425.1 Bdellovibrionales bacterium
GATTTCGCTATACTGTGCAGCGCCGCTATGTTCTCTTTTAAAATATCGATCGCCTTCGTGTGCGCTTGATCGACAATGCGTTTGACCTCGGCATCGATCTCTTGCGCTTTCGACTCCGAGTATTCACGTTGATGTGTAGATTGGAGTCCCAAAAATACGGGCCCTTCGCGTTTTTCAAGAGCAAGCGGACCGATTTTATCACTCATACCCCATTCACACACCATACTGCGCGCCATCTGCGTGGCCCGTTCGATATCGTTACCAGCACCGGTAGTGAAATCTTTAAAAATCAGTTCTTCAGCCGCCCGGCCACCGAACAACATTGCGATCGTGTTTTCGGCTTTACTTCGCGTCAAGTGAAGTAAATCTTCTTTAGGCAACGTTTGCGTGATCCCGAGCGCCATGCCTCGCGGAATGATCGAAACTTTATGAACCGGATCCATACCGGGCAAAATTTTGCCGACGAGTGTGTGGCCCGCCTCATGGTACGCGGTGATACGCTTGTCGTCTTCGCTCACGATCATCGACTTGCGCTCGCTCCCCATCAAAATTTTGTCTTTTGCCCGCTCAAAGTCATCCATCTCGATACGGTTCTTGTCGGCGCGTGCGGCAATCAACGCCGCCTCATTCACCAAATTTTCAATATCAGCGCCACTAAATCCCGGCGTGCCACGCGCAATTTTTGAAACATCGACATTCGACGCTAGAGGAGTCTTACGCGTGTGCACACGCAAAATTTGCTCGCGCCCGTTGAGGTCCGGTCGGTTCACTACAACTCGTCGATCGAATCGTCCAGGGCGCAACAATGCAGGGTCGAGCACATCGGGACGGTTCGTAGCCGCAATGAGAATAACGCCCTCATTGCTTTCAAAACCATCCATCTCTACGAGGAGTTGGTTGAGCGTCTGCTCACGCTCATCGTGTCCACCGCCCATACCGGCGCCGCGATGACGGCCGACAGCATCGATTTCATCGATAAAAATCAGACAAGGAGCATTCTTTTTACCTTGCTCAAAAAGATCCCGTACCCGGCTGGCACCAACGCCGACAAACATCTCCACAAAATCTGAACCGGAAATTGTGAAAAATGGGACGTTCGCCTCACCAGCCACGGCGCGTGCGAGCAAAGTTTTGCCAGTGCCGGGCGAACCAACAAGCAAAACACCTTTTGGAATACGTCCGCCAAGTTTCGTGAACTTCTTCGGGTCTCTCAAAAATTGGACGATTTCTACCAATTCCTGCTTGGCCTCTTCGACGCCGGCCACATCCTTAAACGTAACACGATTTTTATTTTCGGTGAGAAGTCGCGCGCGCGACTTACCGAAACTCATGGCCTTGCCGCCACCCACCTGAATCTGCCGAAAAAGAAACATGAACATCACGATGATTAAAATCAGCGGGAGCCAATTTAAAAATAACGAAGTGACAAGCGAGTTGTCGTTACGCTCATAGTTGGGGATGATGCCGTTGGCGACAACCAACTTGTACCCATCGCTTTCGGTATTCCCGACGATTTGGAACTTGGTAGCGCCATTATATTTCTCTTTGAATTGGTCTTTTACGTCGCCAAGAATTTCACCGTCTCGAAATGTGACATCCTTGACTTCGCCGGCTTTTAACGCCGCAACAAATTTCGGATAGTTAAAGTCGGGAATAGTCATGTGCTTTTGCGCTTGGTACATCTGAAAAAACAGAATACCCAGAACCAAAAATATCGCCCAAAGAGCCATGGTTTTTTGTGAGTTTCGCATGAAAAGCCGCTTCCTTTATTTTTTCATTTTAGCACGAATTTCGTGCGGAGTGACCATCCATTCCGCCCGCGCTGCTGTAAATTTGTATTGGCGACGAGCCTTGTCAAGCTGGCGCAATATTTCAAGAATTTGGCCCCTCGTAAATTCGCGGATACCAATCAGTAAGAGATAGTCCGCCAAACAAGCTGTCTTTTCGTCTCGGCTGAGAGTCAAAAACTTTGGCCGTGAAATCGTCCTGCCAGACAACAAGCCTTTCGTTGTGGCCTGCCGCCGCTCGCTCGCACGAGACCACTCGGCGGCGATGATGTCAAGAGATCGCGCTAAAGTTCGATTCGCCGACGGCCATTTTTCTCGCAATTGCGGTAGCCACACGTGGCGAAGCCAATTCCGACGTGGATCTAAATCTCTGTTACTGGGGTCCTCGGCCCATTGAAGATCGATGGCACTCGCATACTCAAGAATTTCATCTCGCGTAGTCTCAAGAAGCGGACGCAAAATAGACGGGTCCATGGCGGGCATCCCGCGCAGTCCCGTCCCACGCAACAGGCGCAACAGTCGAGTTTCAAGTAAATCATCTGCCGAGTGGCCGGTCGCGACGAGAGGTTCTTTCTCCAAAGCTAAATTTTTCTTAATTGTTTTTTGTGTGTCGCGAATGGCACGCCAGCGGAATTGGCGTAACTCCGCCTCAGAGTGAAGCGCCTTTTTACCTCGATAGGTTTTACTGTAAAACGGCACACCGAGTTTATTCGCCGCGTTTTGGACCAGTGCCCGCGCTTGATCGCGAAACGCAATCCCGCGACCATGATGCACGTGAATCACAGAAATATCGCTCTTCAGCAAGGGCTTCAAGCGAACCAGAATTGAAAGGCAGACCATCGAATCAACGCCGCCCGATACTGCAACCAAAATCGGCCGGCCAGAAACTTCGCACGCCCGTAATGCGCGCAAAATCTTATGTTCGAGCGGCAGCAAAGACGCCTCCTAGGGTTGGCAAAGAATTTTCACACGGATAGCCGATTCGAGCAAGCGCCGGAAATTAAGCGGGGACCAACCGCAGAGTGATCGACGTTCCTTCGCCAAGTTTACTCTTTACGTCCATCTTACCGCCGTACTTTGACAAGGTCTCAATCGCAAAATAGAGGCCGAAACCATTGCCCCCGGTTTTATTCGATAGCCCGGGGCTGCCAATTTTCAGCAAAAACTCTGGCGACATACCTCGACCCGAGTCAATAATTATAATTTGAATGGAATTCGAACTATGTCGAACTCCGATTGTAACATCTCCGCCGTCGGCATTTAACGACTCGATTGCATTATTGACAAGATTGCTTAGAATTCGCGACAACTCCGATTCGGAAAAAACAGCCTCAGGAATTTCGTTATCGACAAGAGACAAATTTAACCTCACGTTGGGCCTTTCATTGTTTTCAACCCTCTTTTCTTCGTATATCTGTCGGGCAATCTTGAGCACCGCAGCTCGCTCCAGTTTTTGACTGGCTTTGAAAAATTCCCGCTTACCGCTTTTTTTCAATAAATCGTTTGCAATGTCATGGATGCGCCGAATGGCTGAGCTGACAAGATCATATTTTTCATGCGGCAGATCTTTTAAATCAGGAAGGATGTGATTCAAAACGCTCAACGGGCTTCGAATGTCATGACTCACTTGCGCCGCGACTCGGATGGCGGCCGCGGCATTTTCAGCTTCTTGCGCCCTTTTGTGCGACTCCACGAGATTTTTGCTGACATCTTTTAACTGATTCAACGCATTCATAACTTCGACCGTCACGACAGCCTTAAAGTTGTCACCCAACTCATTTTCGAAATTGATTCGTGCCGCCTGGTCGTTCAAAATTTTTAAGTCTTGGGTGACAGTTTTGCCAAAATAGCCGCCATAAAAAAATAAAAACAATAGCACGGACAGGCTGTACAGAAGCGCGAGTTCAAAGCCATGCCTATTTAATTTCAAAAAAACGTAGGGTACTCGCCTGTATCCGAGTTGGAGAAGCCAGGCTCTTGAAAAGTCGCCGGATTGAATTTTCCGGCTGACATATTTATAGGAGTACGTCGCCACGAGCTCGTTCGGCACAAATGGAGCGATCACTTCAGGCTCCGGATCACCGAGGCGGGTAATCTGGATTTGCCTCACCAATCGGGTCGCCAATATTGCGTTTGAGATTTTTCGAACCTCCCAAAGATCTCCGTCTTCCAGACTTGCCTTTAGCGTGTCAGTGAGCGAGTCCGCCACGCCGTTGATGGCGGAGATCTGATCGACGCGGTCAACCCTATACCTATAAAACTGATAAAGAGCGAATGTAAAAAAAGTGAGCGTCAGGCTCGAAACGACAAGATAGCGTTTAAATAAATATTGTATGCTTTGTTGTGTTTTCAATTTCATTCTTTTGGGCGAATTTCGTTCATGCATTGTCGGAAATACCCGACAGACGGTGGCTTCACATGAGACCATTTATTTGAATAACAACCTGAAAAAACAAACTGCATCACCGGTAGATAGACCGCTTCGTCTTGCGCTCGCTCAAAGTATTTGGAGACCAGCATTGCCCGCACTCTCGTATCGGACGCCACGGCGACTTTCGCTAAAATCCGGTCGCGAAACCGGCCCGCGATGTTAAGATGTACCGGAGATCCTCGATCGTCGAATGCGTATATGAATTCCTCAATTTGGGGTGTACTCATGGTTGCTCTTGCAACATAAAGATCGACGCCATTTGACCCAATTTCTCGTAAATAAGCGTCCATGCCGGCTTTAATTCTTTTTACATTTACATTTAATCCGGCTGCGGTCAGTTGATCGATCATTGGCTGCATAATGGTATTCATCTGATTATTTGAAACAAGTCGAATCGGAAAACGCCTGGTCAGTCTGACCAAACGACGCAAAGCTTGCGACGAGCACCTGGTTGGTTTGACCTTAGGTATAAACTCAGATCCCAATATCCCCAGTGGCAAAAGTCTTCTCATAAGCAAAAAATCACCCCAACTTTTAGTCAAATTTTTTCTGTTGATAACCGAGAGCAGGCATTTGCGATTATTGATATTTCTGAGGATGGGATTTCGCAACCGATTCACTACCAAAAACCGAAATGTCGGCACCTGTGCAAACTCCCAATGACATGAACCGCCGAGCGCTGTGCGATCTTTTCCCGTCAAAAAGTAGCGAGTCAAATCGTCGACTTGTCCTTTACGGAACATCCGCATAGCCGTCCGTTTGTTCATAATGGGCAGTCTCAATTCGTCGATTTGCGCTGGCTGGCCGTAGTATGCGCTGTTTTTTCGCAATACCAGAAGCGTCTGGCTCCGCACCGCGACCTTGAACGGGCCCGTGCCGTTTAATTGAGTTAAGGTCTGGCCCCGTTTCGTTATAGAGGAGGTCTCATCAGTTAGAAATATCGGTATAGTTCGGCTTGGGTGCTTGAGCGTGATTTTGATTGAAAAACTCTTTTCACCCGCTTGAATCGTTTTAATGTCGTCAAATGCGTCCGCCACAATATCAACTTTGTTTTCATCACGCCCGATAGACGCCTCAATATCTTGAAGGGTCAGTCTGGAGCCGTCATGAAAGCGGACCCCCCTACGTATAACGAACGTATATGTCTTCGCGTCCGGCGAAATTTTCCAACTCTTCGCAAGACCAGGTTCCAGATCACCGTTATCGCGCATATTAATCAATGTGCTAAAAACTTGGCGATAAATAAACCCATCGGTCTCTGATACCACTCCTAGCATCGGATGGGAACTTGGCGGGTACGGCAACGGTCTTGTATAAATAATTTCGGATTTAGCTGAAGCGACCGAAATTGCGAGCGCGGGGAACAAAGTGCAGAGCGTGAATTTGCGCATAGAGCCGGTCTTAGCCGCCAAGATCTAAGTTGCAAACAAAATTGTGAACTCGACTATAAGAATTACGTTACTGTTCAACAGTAATAAGAAAAATCTTTCAAGAAATTTTGTATAGTGCGCCGGCCACGCGCGATAAGACGCCAGGCATGCTAAAGCCTGAGAACCTCAATAAGACTCCCCATCATTGTGGCGAGCAAGAACAGGGTCAGCGCTGCCCAGGCAAAGAGTTTATAACCCTTGGCTACGCGAACAGCCTGGCGGGAATATCCGCTCATGAGGGCGGCAAGCTCGACGTTCTCGCGCACGGTCGACATCAAACCCCGCGACGAAAGTCCGAAAGCTAAAACGGCTAAAATAAAAACAGTGCATGCGCCGATCATAACGACAAGCTTATCGTCAGATCACTGTATCATCTTGAGAGTTCGGCGGGGTCTTCAACCTTTTTTTTGACGACATCGACTTCGGCCGTGATCCGAAACTTGTGTTCCTCGACGAAGCGCGAGGCTTCGCGCACAAAATCGATCTTTTGTACGATCTTTATAATTTCGTTTCCGACTCGATCCATGAGCTCGTCTTTCGACTTTTGGGCACCTTGCAGAAGCGTCCCCAAAACATCCTTTGGGAGCTTCAATTCTGAAAGATACGAGCGGATTGTTTCTTCAGTCATGAACGCGGCACCGACGCCAGCACTGATCACCTTTTTGAAGAGATCAAAACTGCTCCGCGATTCGTCGTCATTTGCCATACAATTCTTTTACTCGCTTATGGTAGGAGCTCATCATGTTGGGCAAATTCACATTGACCAACGCTTTAGCGATCGGCCCCGGCACAAATAAATTGAATTTCGCATCTAAAAAATACGTCGTGCGAGTTTTGCCGCCCTCTTCTTGAAGGAGCCAATAGCCGTTTGAAACTTTGAACAAATCGCCCGATTCGAACACCCAAGATACTTTTTGGTTGAGTTCTTCAGTCATCCACAGCCGATATTTAAAGTCTTTTATGACCGACACCGTATATTCAACCAGTTTACGCCCGGGTTCAGCTTTCAAAACTTTGCAATCTTTAACTTCCGTCAAGAATTCAGGGTATTTTTCGTAGTCGCTGACAATCCGATAAAATTCTTCAGGTGTGCAGTTGAAGATCTCAGACGTTTTCGCCTCTGCCATATACGTTTCAGTCTATGGTTTCGCGCGCAAATCAGCAAGTGCTTTGATAATGGGGTCAAGTTTTTTGGCAATGATTTGTCCGTTTTGCCCGATAAAATCCGCCCCTTGAACGTACGAATCCGCGTCTTGTTGAAGCGGCTGAAATGTACCGTTCAGTATTTGCATCAAATGCCCTTCGAACTGTTGCCAATTGCTCGCATCGTCTGACAGATTGGACTGCAGTTGGCCGGTGAACGCGTCAATTGCCGACTGGTTATCATTTAATGTCTCTTCAAAATGATCAAGCTCTGACAGGATATTTTGTTCAGTCGGATCAGGTTGAAAGCATTTGCGAATCTTTGCCTTCAATCTGCTCACCGTATTTTGATAACCATCCGAGACCGAATCCAAGACATTTGCCGACACATTTAAATTTTGCGCGCTCTGAACAATCGGCAAAAAATACCCAACCGGGAAATCGACATCGCGATTTTCTTTCGACGCAAGTTGCGCATACCACTCGTTGTAAATTTGCGCCACCGAAACGAAATAGCTGTTCACAGCCGAAGCATCAATCACAAGTTGTGCTTGAAGTGTTGCCAATTCGGTCGCCATCCCGCCGCACTGAACGCTCGACAATGATGTTGATCTGAGTACTATACTTGGGATACCCGCAAGCGGCGTCAAAACACGCGGAGTCAGCGCAACCGCGCGGTGGCACATGAGCACTACAACTATCGCAGTTAAAAATGCCATCGCTATCTTTTTTATTGGCATCATCGGCACAAAACCTTTCTGGTTAAACCATGATCGAACATTTCGCTTAAATTGCCAAGGCTTTTGGGCATCGATTGCATGGCTCCAAGCCACGTTTCAGGAGCCTCCATACACAGGAATATTCGCCATTCACGGGAATGTCGCCGAAATTCGTCAATCACGAATTTCAACATCTCTTGCCGAAGTTGTTCATCGTATCGTAACTTGCCGTCGGCACTAGGGAACATCTCCGCGCCGGCCACCCATGAGCTTAAATCGACAAATCGTTCGCGCATCATGTGCCGCTGCTCAGGCTGAAAACGAAGTGCTCCCACCGATATCACGTTGACCTCATCTGGCTTAAATTTCTCGCAAATATCGCGAACCAACTCGCGATAGGAATTTTGCCAATTGGGATGCCAAATCATCGGATCGATGTGAAATGCGATTTCAAATTTTTTATTTTTACATTCGCGTGCGGCGGCCAGCCGTTTTTCAAGTGCCGCCGTGCCGTGCTCTTCGCGCTCGACAACAACCTGAGGATTGATTGAAAAGCTCACAATCACGTTACCCGCGTGCTCAACGTCGAGAAATTGTTCAACTTGACTCGATTTTGTCTTAAATTCCAACCGCCATTTTGGATATTCACGAAAAAATTGAATCAGCCTTCTTGAAAAGAGCGTCAGGGTATCAAGGCTCAACAAATCGGTCGTTTCGCCCGTACCCACGCGTAGCGGCTGATCGTGGATGTCATTGGCAATTTCACGCAATTCCCCAAGGGCAGTTTCTATATTAGCGTAAATTTTCATCACCGGCGAATTGATGAAACTTTGCAAATAGCAGTACGAACAGTTCATGTTGCATTGCGAACCCAAATTCAAAACAAAGTAATTGCAGCACGTGAGCCCCGGACGGGCACCCGGGCAACGTTTAAAAAATTTGCCTTTGAATTCTGTTATGAATAATAAGCGTTTGCTCGCGTCGAAATCGCGCGCCGACAACTCACCGTGACGTTCAGCCAATGGCTCGGCATCCACCCATTCAATTTTTTCTGGAGCAACCAAGGCCATTGCGCGTTTCGCTACGGGAGTTTCACAAACCCTCCGGTCAATAAAAATGCGTTCTACGCGGTCGAGGGTCCATTCACTCATTTTGTCGTGCCCACTCCGAAGCGGCGTTTTGCAAAAGCGCAATTTGCTTTTTTAATTCGTTCGCTGAATTTGAAAATAGTTTGATCTCCATCCCCGTACGATCACCGTGTCGAACCCATGCCGCCTTGGCACCTGTTGGCCAGGGTAATTTCGCGGCTAACGCCGACTGTAAGGTTTCACTCTGGCTCGCAACGGGAAAGCGCTCCGATCGAACTCTATCACGAAGTGACGCCAGCGTTCGCTCTGCAAGAATTTTTTGATCTGCACATCGGTCTCGGCCCTTATCCGGATCGAGCAGCAAAAGGTCGACGAGCCACTCAAGAATTTGCACGCCTTCGGATTTTGACGGCTCAAAAGAAACAACGTGGAGAGCAAGCCGAAACCAACGCTGTAAAAGTGCCCCGTCATTGATGGCCTTTATCGGAGCCAGTTCACGCGCCGATACTTCGCGCATCTCCCACCAAGTCACAAGTTTCTGCGGAGCTTGTCGCACCAACTGAAAAAGTATGGGCCACTCGTCACTCCACCGAAGACCGATTTTTGCACAAAACGTGCGCCAATCGATGGACACGCCAACCCTCTCGACGGCAATTGCAAGTTTCGATATATCAATAAATGTGAGCTTCGGGTATAGACCGGCGAGCACGTCTTCGAGCGCGCGCTCGTCGGACGAAACAAAGATACACTCTTCGATTTCGGCCTTATTGAATCCACCGACCAAAATATCCGACCAAGCCACGGCCGGCATAACAGACGGCCACACAGAGCGAAGATCAATATTCAACCGTCTTTTGCACTGCGATACAGTACCGATTTTCATGACAGAGGGCATACACGTTCTGCATTCTATTGTCAGCAGGTCGGATAAAATCGTGTCAGCAGGTGGAGCAAAATGGCGGACTGGCGAAAAAACGCAAAAATAACCGACGATGTGGTTTACTTCCCCTGCTCACCCGATCTGGCAACGGCAGAGGCCCGCGAAGTCTACGTGTGGGATATTGATAAAACGTATCTCGACACAAAATTTGAAACTGTGAAGGGGCTCATCCGCACGGCGACAGAAAAGCCAACGCAGAAGAAAAACGTGCCGGGTTCGGCCGAACTCGTTCGCTGCCTCAACGATGCCTGGACAAAACGCAACGGCAGTTCGCTCTTCCCGATATTTTTTATCACCGCCTCACCGCCACAAATGGAACGGCGGATTCGCGAAAAACTCGAGTTCGACGGAGTGAAACCCTACGGCATCTTTTGCAAAGATAATTTGCCCAATTTACGTCCGCGCCGCTTCTGGCGACTCAACAAGCAGGTCGGCTACAAACTTCAATCGCTGATGCAAATGCGCGCAGAACTGCACAAAGACGTTCGCCTCGTCATGTTCGGCGATGACGGAGAATACGACGCGGTCATTTATTCTATTTTTTCTGACATCTGCGCCAGACGCCTCGATACTTCCGAGTTGCGAAAAATCCTCAACGCGCTTTATGTTCTTGATTCCCAGGTTGACACCATTTTTCGTTTACAAGACAAGGTCCCGACGCAAGATCCCGTCGAAAAAATCTATATCAACCTCGCGGACGACACCGATTCCGATTATTATTTGAAATTCGGCCGACGAACAATGCCGATTGCGAATACATTTCAGGCCGCTCTCGATCTTTTTCAAGATGATCGCATCGATGCCGATCACGTCGCGCGCATTGCCGCAAATTTGGTTCACGAATTTGATTTTACGGTCGATGAAATCGATCGCAGTCTTGACGAACTCGTACGGCGTGAAAAATTGGGCGAACCCGCGTCGGCGGCGATCATTCCAGATTTAAAATCACGCCACTTGCTCTCAGCCGATTTTCAGCTATCGGTGAAACCCCGCACCATCGCCGAAACCCGCGGCAGCGTGGTTGTCAAACTCGACGGCAATTTTGAGCCGTGGATCCCTGATCGCATCGACTATTTGCACGACTATCGCTAAAAGGCGATCAGTAGAACAAGAGCGAGATTACCAATGAAGGCCAAAGAAGTGATGAGCGGTTGACGTTTTTTTTGTTCGTCCGTCAACTGTTCATCGTTGACCTTGTAAAGTTCGACAGCCAAATTTTTCGTCATGTCTTGCTGTATGCCGTAGGCCTTTTGTATACGCTGATACTCGTCAGGGATTCGCACAAGAGCACCGGATTTAATTTCCGCGCCCACTTGCCGGCGAGTTACTTTCACCGTGACAATTTGGCGATCAACGTTAGTGATCACTCCCTCGGAGTAAACTTCAGTGTTCACCGCCGATTGAAAAACTGGATCAGCGCCGATCGCGCCAATGCGGATGAGTTGCACATTTTCACCCGTTGTCACCTGCGCATTCACGCCCAGTTCGGCCTTAAACATGAGATTGTCACCCTCAACATAAGTCGGGTGGTTAATGAGCGGATCCACGATCACATAACCTTGATACGGGATCGACGCGATAAACTCGTACAATAATTTCTCACTGGCATCTTGAAACTGGCGCGCGAGTGGAATTGACGGCTCAAGACTCACCTGCCCGCTCCATAAAGTCAGGCCATTGGTCGTCTCGTAAGCACGCATGTTGAGAACTCGATTATCCAAAAATTCAGTGATCAACGCATCGGCATCGAGCAATCGCCCAAGTATGAGCGCGTCCGCCGGCTTGAGTTCTCCGCGCGGCTGATACACCTCTTTGGCTGTCATAAAATTTCGACTTGCTACCAAAAATCGTTTAGATTCGGTTAATTTTTCACGGATCGTCCACCAGGAATCATCGGCAACTTTAGTCAACTCCGCATCGCTTGGGTCCACACGGAATGGAAACACAACAATCCGCCGCATGCGCTGATGCTCGAACTTCGCAAATGCATTCGCAGATGACAACATAAGCGCCGGTAAAATGATGAACGCTAGTGCGAACCTCATGATTCCACGCTACCAGACGATGTTTTCTTTGGGAATCTCTATCCAGCCCGCGCCAGCTGGGAAATCTCTCGGGCGTTTCTCGCACTGCCCTCTGAACTTGAGCACGGCGGTCAGAGCGCAAATAAATGCATCAAATGCATTTGCGCTCTCAACCATCAGACGAACGTCTTGTTCGTAAAGAAAGGCGATCTCGCGCCGGACTATCTCCTTTAAAATCGCCATTCGCGCTTCGTCGCCACCAACCTGATGCTTGTGAAACTTTAAATAAGATTTCTGAATGTGAAATGCTTTGCCTATTCGCCACAAACTGAGCTGTGGCTGAACTTCAATCGCTTTTATGTTAAGACGTCTGCGAATGAAGTGGGCACGTGCCAAAAGCGGGGCCATGTTCGCGCCAAAACCGTGTTGCACATGAAAGTCGCTGCCGAAGGAATCGCCAATTTGATCCGTCACAAACCTCTCTACGCAGCGCTCCGTGTACGGAGTAAACAATTTATGATTTCTATTTTTCGTTTCACGCTTGCGATAATGCTGCCACAACCAAAGTATTTCATCTTCTTCACACTCCTCATACCCCGGACACTTCAACTTGCAGCGCAAACATTTGGGGAGAGTCAGAGGAACATTAAACCCGATAAGCTCCGTTTTGATGCGACTTTGCGCGATACGTTCATGCAAGATGAGATCGGCGGATAGGTCACCTTCACTCTTTATCCGGTCTGAAAGCTCGCTTAAAAAAATTTTTTTATGCTCGGGATAAAACTCGACGCGCGCCAGACAGGTGCGATCCGATTTGCCGCCCGAAAGTGCGACACCAATAAAGCCGTGACGCTTTAACGATCGTTCAAGCCATTCGCTGGCTGAATGTTTATCGGCTGAAATCCGTTTCTTCGACATTCCTGACCAATCCTCTCATGAAATTGCCGCTCAGCCCAGACCAGCACACACCCGCCGCCGCCAGCGCCACAAATTTTTGCCGCTTTTGCGCCATGCTCGATTGCAATTTGCTTCACTCGCTCGATCTCAGGACTGGTGAACGACGCGCTCAAACGAATTCGCGAGTCAAATTCACGGGCAAATAATTCGGGGAGCAAATTCCACTTCTGCTTGCGACACACTTCCGCAACCTCATTGGCCACTAGTGCAATCTCTTTCAGTGCCGACAATGTAGACGTATCACCTTCGATCACTGATTTGATAACCTGCCAATTGTTGATCCCCGAATGATGCGCTCGACCCGTATAAACAAGCAGTAGATTTTCAAAAAGTCTTTCGGGATGGATCGGCACGGTTTCGAGACGCGCTCCCGCCGAAGTGTAATGAATTATATTAAGGCCTGGCTGGATAGCCGCAAAATAATCCTGCGTGCCTGTCGGCGCTCGAATCACTTTGGCCTCAAGATTGCCCGCGAGCGTGACAGTTTCATAAACATCGCGCGGCTTTTCGCCGATGTTTAACCATCCGCTGAACGCCTTGAGCAAACTGATGCACAAACTGCTTGAGCCACCAAGTCCGCCGCCTACAGGGCTCTCTGAAAAAGTTTTCAAGCGAAATCCGCGAGGACCTATCCGTTGATGATAATATTCGACCACGGCCTGAACAAGTTTATGCTCGGGAGCCCGATCACTCAAAAATGCGCCAATATTTTCGAACGATCGGCGAAACTGCAGATCGGCAATGTCGATTTCGATTTTAGGCGACTCCAACACCTCGAGTTCGCAACCCGTGTAAACATCAATTGAAAGATTGACCGTTACGCAATCGCCGACAAACAGATACAGCGGCCAACAATCAAGCGTACCGCCAGCCAGATCGACTCGCGTCGGCGATCGGCCTTGATATTTCATTTTTTGCCTTTGATGACTTTTTTCTGGCTTACTCTCCCCGTTGAAGGAGTGAGATAGCTCGGCATCGTATCGATAAGTTTCTTATTGGCGAGTTCATCGAGCGTCGCCTTAGTTACAGCAAAAAATTCATTTGAGACGTTCGATTTCGCAGCATAGTATTCTATTTTTGCCCCACCCGCGAGCTTGTCGTTGACTGTCCCGCCCCACTGAAGACGATAGAGCACGTTCCCATTTGCATCCTGAATTTGAACGTCATTTTCTTTTAACGCCTGCGGGACGTTGTGCCCTAAAAACTTAGCTGCTTTCAAGCCGCGCAAGTAAGAAAAAAAGCTTTTGACTTCCGTTTGGTCGACGGTTTTTTTCGAATCCGCCGCGTGGAGTTGCCACTCACCGTTTACCTTATCGAGTGCGATATGAATCGGCGCAACGGGCTTCACCGCGTGCCCCGTGCTGGCGTCGGCCACCCGGTCATAAATGAAATGGGCGGCCCGATCTTGATTGAACGCAAATACATAACTGAGATCACGAAGATCCTCAGGCGTCTTCAAAACCGCGTCTACTTTGCCTGACCCCATTTCGTAAACAGCCGGATTGTCCGACGAATACCAAAATACTTGACCGTTTTTGACCGCACTGATCGCAATTGTGTGTTTTGACTTCATAGGGAATTCGTAAGCCAAATCAATTGTGATCTCAGGATGGATGAGTCCAAATTTTTTGAGATCAGCCGCTGTTTTCGTATTGGACGCGACTGTATCGGCCATCAAGCCACGAATAGAATTGATCAATTCATTCACTCGTCTTGTCGAAATTTTTATGGCCGGCTCGCCACCAAGAGTCCAAGCATTTTTTTGCTGCGCGACCGTATAATTCAGCTTCTTACCCTCGCGCAATGAATGAATAGTCAAAATCTGAATGTCCGGCTCAGGGATCTCAGG
>DAIDJH010000013.1 GCA_027451425.1 Bdellovibrionales bacterium
CCGACCGCAATGTGAACGGCCAGACTTGCCCCCCAAATGGGATAGGTTTTCAACAATAAATAGGCGCCGGCGTTGACTGAAAGCGCCCCATAAAAAAGCGCGCTCGAAGGGGTGGGGCCCTCCATCGCTCGCACGATCCAAAAGCTGAAGGGGAACTGCGCGGATTTACCGGCGGCAGCAAGCAAAAGCAGAAAGCCGGTGCTTGTGTGCAACGTGGTCTTTTCTAAAAACGCGCTCAAGAAAAGTCCGATATCAGCGACGCGATAAATAGAAAATATTTTAAGCGCGTTTCGCACGGGGGTTCGTCGCTCGTGATAAAATGCGATAAGTAGAAACGACGCGAGGCCCACCATTTCCCAACCAAAAAATAAGAGATCGAGATGACTCGCCAGTGTGAGCAGCGCCATCGCCCCTTGAAACATGAGGACAACCGCAAAAAATCGACGAAAGCCCGGCTCGCGGTGCATGTAATTACGACTGAAGCGAATCACCATACCCGAGGTGAACTCGACGAGAAATAAGAATGCGGCGGCCGCGGCGGTCATTGATAGTCCCGCATCGAAACGATAGTCGCCAATGTGTACAAGCGGAATTTCGGGGGTGACAATTGCTGAGCCTACGGTGCCCCCACGAGAAATGCGCACGATGAACCACGTTCCAATCCCGATTATGGCGCACACGGTGGAGAAAAAAGTGGCAAGAGCCGCGATTCGGGCAATATTCTTTTCGGATAGTGTGGGCAAAGATGCGATTACGGCGGCGCCCAACAGTGGCGTTAGAATGACAAAAAGTAAAATGATCGAAATTGTGGGAGAAGCAATCATAGGTGTTTCAACCTGCCCGCTGGTAAATTAAGTCGACTGGCGCTCGCCGCTTCAAGAGAGTTTCGCCAGACTTTATTCGGCGGCTTTAAATTATTTATTTTTTGTAATTCGCCATTCAAATAGAGATAAACGTCTTTCGTGTCGGGTTCGATGCATGCGAAACGAACCCACTCATTTTCAATCCACTCGAAAATTTTTGGATCACGGCGGGCTGCCGCGAGCGCTACGGCAGCATTTTGTTCAACAAGAAGCAGAAGTCTGACCGGATCGTGGATCTCCGTCATTTGGGTAGGCAGTCCCGTCAAGAGATCGCCTTCGATCCCGTTGGTGAGGCCGATAAGCCCATTTACATTGTGGGAGAGTTTTGAACCCGCTCCATAAACCGTCGGGTTGACGCGTGAAAAATAATATTCAAGATTTATGCCCGCGCAAACGGGAATTGCCGCGTTGAACATTCGGGTCAACTCTTCGCCGGTTGAATCCGTCAGCGGATCGTACGAACTCAAGAAGGCCCGGCGATCGAGAAAAATATCTTCGGTGAGATTGCGGCGGCCAATGATACACGCGGCATTTGTCGCATGATTGTATTCAGGGCGTGGTTCAAAAAGCGAAATGGCGCGAGTTTTCACTTCGACGAGCGCGTGCTCGGCAGAAATATCATTGGGCACAGTTTCGAACCGCCGGCATCTTTCGACAGCGTTGCGAGCTAAAGCATGCTCCATGTTGTCGCGAAAAACTTCAAACGAAATCCGCATGCCTTCGGGGATTTTATCAATATCGTAGTAGGTCACTTCATCTCGAGATGTGTCGTGTAAAGCGCCAATGAACCATGTGGTCGCGGGGATTTCAATCCCCTCGCGCTGGAGAAGTTCGCGCACTTCACGCATGTTCGCGGCTTCGGCAAAGGCTCTTGCATTCGGCGCGCCCATTCGCCCCGAGCACGCGCCGCAGTTGTACGCCGCAAAATAGGGGTTGTTTACACTACTTGACCCGTGACCGAAGAATACGACAATGGCCGGCCATTTTTTTTCAGACCCGCTTGCTCCATGTGCCAGCGAAGCCGCTCCGGATGAATGCAAAAGATTTTTCACGCGATCGGCGAGCTCTGAAATGGAGTAGCCGACCCAAAGGCCGTCACGCTTGTAGTCGTCGCTTTGGCGCGATAAGCGAAGGCGCGCGGTCGGAGTTATTGTGCTGAGCGGTTCAACAGCCACTCGATTCAATGATGGTTTGAAAACGCTTGCCGCTAGTCGTAGAGCCGCGCCCAACCCGAGCGCGTGCGACAATATCCAGCCACGAAAAAATGTATTCGATTCCGGCTCAAGCGGAAAAATTTTTCTCCACCAAGTGGGGACGCGAACCCGTGGCCAGCGTGTCGCGGATTTTTCACCAGGCTTCGCGCTGACTTCTTCGATAATGAGATGCTTGGGAGTAATCAGCACTGGACAGTGCTTTCCAGGAACCGTGTCGTTCGCACCTTGATACATGAAGTCCAAGCCGAAAAAGCCGGCGGTTGCGAATGTTTCGATTCGTGGGTTGACCTCCTCGAGGTGGCGGCGAAGTGAGCACTCGCGGTCGTCGATGCAAAAAAACGCCCACGCATCATGATTTTCGCGTACACCGGGGGATGTGGAATTGGTAGAAACTGCGACTCCGCCTAAAACATTTTCGTAATAACTCCACTCAAATGCTTCTTGCCAAATTTGCAAGTGAAAATCTTGATCCGTGAAAGCGGGTATGGCGTCCGGTTTCAATGGTTGTATTGAAAAATTTGGCGTTGAGATATCGAGAGGCTTGAAATCTGGGCCGAGATGTCGTTCGAGCGCCGCAACTTCAATGACGAGGGCAATGGCGACGTAATCTAGAAGGCGGATGGCTCTGGGGCTTAAGAGCGAGCGGCTGTGCATTTCACATTCTGATACGAGACCTGCCCAGCCGGGCTGCGCGAGCAGCATTTCAAGAATGTACGTTTCAAAAAGTTTCTCATCAGAGACGAGTCGTTTGAGCGCTTCGATTGCGGCATCTTTTGCGGGTAGAGAAAGAAGTTTTTTGGCGGCTGGCGAATTGAGCGGTTTAAGTGGCAGCCAACTTTTTTGCACGAGTGATGCCACGGCATTGAAAAAATCAAGTTGATCCGCGCCGGGGAGTCTCCAAGTTGAAAGCCCTTGGTCGAGATAACCGCCGATCAACCGAAACAGTGGAGGGTGAACTAAACGATTGAGTGAAACGGCGCCAGGATTAGGCCGGTCAAGTTCAGCTTGCCAACGTTCGCGAAGGCGGCCTGCGCCAGCTTCTGGGCGCGGGCTCTGCATAAATTCCGTAGAAAATAAGTTTTGTTTTATTTTGGCGCGCCTGTCGATGTCGGTCACAGTATAGGCCAGCACGCGGGCAATCGCGGAGTCGGTTATCAATCCCGCACGGTAATTTTTGAGATAAAACGAAAAGGGCATGTAGGCGTTAGCGCCGTAGAGTTGGGCGGCGGCCCGAACAGCGTCGTGAAATTTCAGATGTTGAAAGGCGTGAAGAGTGTTGTGGTGAACGAAGTCTTTAATGGGGCCCTGCTGGGGGAGCCAGTGCCTCACGTGATTGAGGCACTCGTCGATATTAAATTTTACTGGGTCCATACGCCCTTACTTAGATCGTCAATGACTTCGCAGACTTTTTACGTAAGCGACGACGGCATGACAATCACTATCTGTGAATTGAGAAAAACCCACCGTGGCCACGTTTGACAAGTCATGGGTGGCCACAAATTGGCTTTTACAGTAAGAACCTTAGATCAAGTCCGAAATCATTGGTTCGCCCTTGCGGGAAGTAAACTCCGCCTGATCCGTCTGGAGCGTCAGACAATGCGGACACAAGCGTATTGTAGTGGAAAATAAGGATGCGATTGCCGAAGGGCATACTCACTTGCAATGAGCCTCCGGTCGCGCTTTGGGCTGAGTTAAAGTAAAACTTATCCGCCCGAGCCGCTAACACTAGGTGTGGCGTCGCATAATAGAAGGCTCCAAGAAAACCACCTTGGCTACTGAAAGTGCCGGTCGGCGTCGTCGACGCTGTGACGTACTGGTTTTGTGCCCACGATGCTCCCGCTACAATGTCGAGTTTATTGGGGATTGCATATGCTGTGAGGTACAAGCGCTCTTGATTGTAGTTGTCGAGCCACGGTTGGCTATTATCACCTAGCAGCGTCAGTGGAATTGAACCGTGATAGTAGGCGGCCGTGATTTCTCCTAAATTGCCAACGAACTGATCCAGTTGAAATTTTACGTCGCGCATGCCCTGATCGTTCTGTTTCAAGGTGGCAGCAACGAGACCGGAATTCGCTCCAGCAGCTTGACCGATGGCTTGATCCGTATAGCCGTCATAGTAACCAAAGGTGAAGTGCGATTGCTTATAGTTGACCCCAGCTTCGAAGCCCATTTCGGGCACATTCATAGCTCCTAACGGAGTCGCGATGGTGTCCTGATTCTTGTAGGGAGTGAGTATGTCCATAAGCGGGATGTTGCCGTCATCGATCCACTGGTCGGAAGCTCCGTATCCTTCGGAAGCAATCATGCCTGCGCGAAAATTGTAGAAAAGATCCGGTGTCCCATAGGCGTAGCGTACATCAGCCATTGGCATGTCCAGTCCACCGCCAGAGTTGGTTGTCGGAGTCGCATCGACCTCTGACCACGCGCCCCAGTTGCCGAAAAATCCACCAATCAACGGCCACAGTTCTACTTCTGGGACATTGATTCCATTTTCGACTGTAGCTGTCGTGCCGCTGGCCGAGTTCGCCGCGTATTGGTATGCGACGTTGACCCCTATTGCCGAGTGGTTCGTAACTTTCATTCCCTGATCGTCGGCTTGTTCATCTCCCAACTGGCCAGGTAGGTGAAATGCCATCCGGCGGAACATGTACCCGAGTTCTGTCAGGTGGGGAGCCGCGCCGTCAGTATGGCACACGTTACATGCGAAATTGTAGCGCCTTGCAAACGCCGGTAGCGCGTGCGCATGTTTCGAAAAAAGTGTGAATGTTAAAAATACGAATAGTACAGCCATTGATGTCCCCTCCCTCAGTTCTTGATGTGTCTCACTTTGGTCTAGTATTGAGTCAGTTTATTTTGTTTACTTTTCAGTAATGCAATTTTGAGACCATAAAAAATAGTGAATGATTTCGTGTCAAACTTCAAATGTTCAGTGACTAAATGACGCATACGAGAGACGAACTGACTCGCTCATGTAAGTGGACTCTAAGTGAAGTTGGCCTAGACCTTCATAGGGTATCAATCTCCGCCGGTTGCGACAGGCGGAGGTTGATAGAAGTTCTGTGACTATTTAGTCAAGCCTTCGGCTTTCAATGCTGATTGCACGGCGGGCAAGTTCGTGACTTTTTCAACATAACCCATCAGGTTCGGCCATTTGGTGAGATCGAATTTGACAGCGCGCGACCAGTTCAAAACGGTGAACAGGTATGCGTCGCAAACCGTAAAGTGCGAACCCATTAAAAATTGACCGGGTTTCAATTGCTGGTTGAGCCATTCCACCCGATTCGTAAGCCGTTCAGTCGCGGTCTTCTTTGTGGCTTCGGGCAGATCTTTGTTCCAAAGCGGGCTGTAGTTTTTGTGAATTTCAGTGGCGATAAAATTGAGCCATTCTTGAGCGCGGTAGCGATCCCATGTTCCAGCTTTGGGGATTAGATTTTTCTCCGAAGCTTGATCGGCGATGTATTGTAGAATCACGGCGCCTTCGGTGAGAAAGTGACCGTCATTGGTTTCAAGACAAGGGACATAACCTTTCGGATTGATTTTTGAATAGTCTTTACCCGATTTTGTCTTCTTTGCTTTTGTGTCAACTTGTTCGACTTCAAATTTTACCCCTGATGCGAAAAGTGCGACGTGCGAAGCGAGAGAACATGACCCGGGAGAGTAGTACAGTTTCATAGCGAACCCCTTTCGGTTTTGTTGTTGAAGCTCGATGCTGAAACTCCACAATAAATTCCTCAAGTCCTGCTGTAGTGCGGCTGGCGATTCATTCGTCTACGCGATAATTTTTTTGTTAGATGACTTTGAATAACGCTAACCGGCGCTTAAACACGGAGTGGCAACGTTTGCCACTTGACTCGAGTAAATCAAAAAATATTTTTCGTCATCGATGACGAGGCTCGTAAAAATCCCGGTCGCGCGGTACGCCTAGCGGCCCACGCAACGGACTGCAAAAGCGGCGTTGCCATGGCTGTAAGAGTCAACGCTGCCGCCGAAGCCGTAGAATAACCACGAACTGTAGCGGTAGTAGGAATGGTCCGATGTGGACCAAAAATCATGATTTGCCAACCCTGGTAATATCTCAGTTTTTCCGTCGGCCAAATAGGGGCTACTGTCAAAACCTGCACCTTGACCAAGATACATCGCTAATTGTTCAAACTCTTCTCCTGTCGGTAGCTGTGCGCCGATCGATCTGCAATACTTTTCGGCGTCTTGCTCGTTCATATATTTTATATTGCCCTCACGAGTTTTCACAACACTACCCCAGATCAAGCCCGACGGATCTTTGTAAGCTTCTCCAAGCGCGGGATTTGATGTGTCACGGGTAAAGACAGCTCCAGTAATTGAAACTCTTTGGATTTCACTTCCGCCAGTCAAATTTTGCAAATTCAATTGGGCCTGCGATATAACACCTAGACAATCTTGAGCTGTGCTGCACGTCGACTGTTGAGCAAACGCCACCGGAGTCACTATTAAAATAGCGTATAAAACCACTAGTGATTGGCGCATGACCATCTCCTCAAAGTTTAGGTTTCAGTGCTTCGTTGTTTTACCGTGCAAAACTTGATCCCTTATTTAGGCCATTGACGTGGTTTAATTGCTATTTTTACTGGTTGGTACCGAACGACCTGGCGATTTTTGACATATTTTAACAAAAATTGTCACGGGTCGGTCGGTACTGGTGCGCAAAGCGAACAAGTAGGCGAACCGCTGTCTACGCGTTTATTTGGGGCTGATCCTGTTATTGCCACCGAGTTTGAAATTGTGCCAGAGCCGAAGGCGTTGATGGCGGCTGATCTCCGCGCCTTTGTCGCCCGGCATGGTGGATTTGCGCCAGCAGCGCGGGCGATTGGAGCGAGCGAGGGATTGGTCCGGCAGAAAGCTCAAGAAAAGCGATATCAGCGCCTAGGCCGCATGCGGGGTAATCTTGATTGAAACCTCAAGCGCCATAGCGACTTTACATAGAAAATCGAAGCTCACTTCGCTAACCTGGCCGGATTCCATGCGCGCAATCGCCGGCTGTTTGCTGTCGACCTTCTCTGCGAGCTCCGCTTGGGACAACCCTCTTTGCTCGCGAACCTTGCGGAGCTTTTCGATCACTTTCTTTTTCTGCCGAATCAATTCTATCTCGAGGTCGCTCAAACCGAGAGCGCGACCAAACTCTTCGGCAGTCTTATATTTATGAACTTTTGCTTTCATATGCCTAAACTCCTTATTCTCGCTTTTATCAACTCGGTCGTTCGCCGGTCGGTCTTTTCAGTTTTCTTCTGAGTTGAGTGCAAAACATAAATCGCGCGGCCAACACGAATCACATAAAACACTCGATATTCGCCAGCACGGCTGGATAATCGAAGTTCGTGCAGCCCTTTAGCAATCGACGGGAGCGGCCTCGATATCGGTAGGCTCAAGTTTTTCCCCGCCGCTAAATCGTCAAATAGCGCGAACACGTCCTGTATCACATCTTTGGGCGCCTCTTTCAACTCACGTTCAGCTTGCTTGAGAACAATCAATTCCACGGTTCTAAATTATAACGAAATCGTTATATATGCAAGAGCTTTTTGAGTGGTCGCGACCTGCAGAAAGCGCATGACGAAAATTCGTCATTTTGGAGGTCGACTTTATCGGTAATCGTAATGGAGATAATCATTTGAAATCGCCAGATAAATTCAGTCTGCTATTTGCGGTCCGCGCGCGATTGCCAACCTCGAAAAGGCTTCGGTTGAAGATCGTAGGCCCATCTATTCAAACCTCATCAAGTTTGCCGAACTTTATCCGACAAAGATAAGGCTGGGGGTTTATGCCCCCGCCGCTTCGGCTGCGGTTAACTCTAATTTTTCTGATGTTTCCGGTTCAATGCGTGCCGGTTCGTGCAAAGTATCGACTGGTGCGCCAGAGAGGACTTGAACCTCCACGCCTTTCGGCATACGCCCCTCAAACGTACGTGTCTACCAGTTCCACCACTGGCGCATCCATGAGAGATCAGAACAAAAAGACGTACCGAGCGGCTGGCTGAGTGTCAACCAAATCGAAAGTCCAGAAGCTCACAGCATGTTTAACCGGGGCTAACATTATCAGCGTCCAAATTGTTGAGGGGCTTGCACATGGACGTGCGGCCCCACGAAATAGAGTGTGATGCAATGGAATGCGAACGCGCTGAGGGGGGAGGGGAGAGTGCCGATCAGCTTCAACATCTTTATGAATAGCTCCATCAATGGGATTTTCCTGTTTGGCGTGACGACGCTCTTGTTGACGGTTTCTTACATCATCGGTTTTGATGAGCTAGATGACTTTAACGATCACGATGATTGATTTTCGCGAATTGTAGCGTCTGCTGATAGGCTTGCTGATATTTGTGATTCGGCTTATAAGCAGCCATGCACGAATTCGAAGCTATAACGGCTGCGCAACTTGACTATCAATATCCTGAATCGTTGGTTGCGACTGAGCCGCGCGCCGATTTTCGCATACTGTTGGCAAATGCCACAGATCCGATAGAAATCAATAGGGTCAAGCTTTTTGGGCTTTTTCAGCGTGGCGATGTACTCGTCATAAACGACACGCGTGTTGAACGACGCAGGATTCTCGCCGCCAACGGTTTAGAAATTCTGTTTTGCGAGCCGGTGCGCTCGTCTGATGAGTGGCAGGTGTTGTGCGCGGCTCGTGACCTTAAAACTGGCGAATCAATTGAGTTGCCTGGCGCCGTGACAGCCACACTGACCGCGAAGGGGCTGCCGCAAAAGATAAAATTGAGCAAAGCTATTGACTCGCAATACTTTGAGCAGTTCGGCGACCTGGCGTTGCCGCCGTACATACAAAGCGCGCGTGGCGAGAGAAGAAGTCGAAAAGAAGACGATAAATGGTATCAAACGGCATGGGCTGAACAATCGGGGAGTCAGGCAGCTCCCACAGCAAGTCTGCATTTTACTAAAGATGATTTGGCCCGGTTGCGCGAAATTGGCGTCATCGTTATGCCGCTCACCTTGCACGTCGGGATTGGCACGTTCTTGCCGCTCAAGACAGAATTTTTGCGTGATCACAAGATGCACGGCGAATATGTGATGATCCCCCACCGCACGTTAAATGCGGTTAGTGAGGCAAAACGAGAGCGGCACAAGGTTTGGGCGCTTGGTACAACCGTTGTCCGCGGCCTTGAATCATGGGCTGCTGGCAAATTTCAAACGGTCGACGAAGGCGTCGTCGGTCGAACCGATTTGTTTATTGTACCGGGCTACAGGTTCGAAGTTGTCGATCGTCTTATGACGAACTTTCATCAACCTCGCTCAACATTGCTTGCGCTTGTCGATGCCTTTGTGGGGCGCGCAGCTCGGGCTCGCGCTTACGATTATGCTATCGCCAACCAATTTCGCCTGTTTAGTTACGGCGATCTTTCTGTTTGGTTGCGGAGTTAACTCATGACATCGGCCGGTCAATTCAAAATACTCGCGGAAGATGGCCACGCCCGCGCCGGTCGATTAACGACCGCTCACGGTGACATTGAAACGCCAATTTTTATGCCGGTCGGGACGCGGGCCACCGTTAAAGCGATGACCCCCGAAGAGCTGAAAGATCTTGGCGCCCAAATTATTTTGGGCAACACCTATCACTTGCATTTGCGGCCCGGCGAAGACGTGATCGCGGAGTTGGGCGGGTTACATCAGTTTATGAATTGGCACGGGCCGATACTCACGGATAGCGGCGGTTTTCAGGTTTTTTCTCTTTCAGATTTAAACACCGTCACCGAAGAGGGGGTGGAGTTCCGCTCACATCTTGATGGCGGCAAATATTTTCTAAGCCCTGAAAAAAGTATGCAGATTCAGATGGCACTCGGTTCGGATATCATCATGGCTTTCGATGAATGTCTGCCGCATCCATCTCCGCGAGAAAAAATCATCGAATCGATGGCCATGACTGAGCGTTGGCTAAAACGCTCGAAGGCGGCGATGACGCGTTCGCCGAGTTTATTGTTTGGAATTGTACAGGGTGGGCTTGATTTGGATCTGCGCATGAAAAGTCTCGAGGGTGTGACAGCCGTCGATTTGCCCGGGTACGCCCTCGGCGGGTTTAGTGTCGGCGAGCCGATCCATATGATGCATGAGTTAGTGAAAATAGTTGGCCCTAAGATGCCGCGCCACAAACCGCGCTATCTTATGGGCGTGGGTACCCCGCTTGATCTGATTTTGTGTGTGGATGCGGGGATTGACATGTTCGATTGCGTGATGCCGACTCGGGTGGCGCGAAACGGGAATCTATTTACGTGGCAAGGTCGTGTGAGCATCAAGCGCACGGAGTTCAAGGCGGACAAGGCTCCGCTTGACCCCGAATGCAGCTGTTACACCTGCCGCCATTATTCGAGGGCATATTTGCGCCACCTCTACTTGAGCGGTGAAATTTTGTCGGCACGGTTGAACACGATCCACAATTTGCATTTTTATCTTGATCTTATGGCGCGAGTGCGGACGGCCATTCTCGAGGGTGCTTGGGACAAGTTTCGAGATTTCTGTCTGACGCAGTTTATAAAGTCGTGATTTCCTTCGCAGATTTCGTGAAGTAATAGGTTCGACAATTTTACGCGCGCCCGTGGCGCTAACAATTGCGCCGATGGCGCAATTACAACTGAGGAGCTAACTATGTCACTTCTGTGGATGTCTTACGCATGGGCCGATGCCGCGCCGGCTGCGGCGGGCAATAGCGCACCCGCTTACATGCAATTTCTACCCTTCATTTTGATCTTTGTTATTTTTTATTTTTTTCTTATTCGACCGCAGTCTAAGCGCCAAAAACAGCATCAGCAGTTTGTATCCGCGCTTAAGCGCGGCGATCAAGTCATTACCGCGAGTGGGATTTTCGGCAAAATTAGTGGAATTACCGATAAATTCGTAACTCTTGAAGTGTCAGACGGAGTCAATATTCGCATCCTCAAGAGTCAAATTGCATCGTCGATAACGGAAGGCTCCGCCAATGCTTGAAAAACTGTCGTATCGTTGGACGGTGGTCGTTTTTATACTTTTGCTTGGCGTTTTTTGGATCATGCCAAATTTTATTCATTTCAGTAAAAAAAGTATTTTTGGCAAAAACCGAATCACGCCCGGATTGGATATTCAAGGCGGCATTCACCTTGTCATGGGCGTCGACGTGCAAGAAGTAATGCAAGCACGAGTCGCGCGTATGGCCAAAAACCTGGTCGCGGAATTTAAAGACAATGGTGTGGCCTACAAATCGTTGACCGTTACGGGAGACGATAAATCGGTGATTGAAATTCAACCGACGGGGCAGCAAAGCGCAGACGCTATTGCGAAGTATTTAAAAGACAAATATCCGGCGACGCTGCAGGTTGTTTCGCAAACTCCCGACAAAATGGATGTTAAATATTTCGACGCTGTTCTACAAAAGATGAGAAAGCAAGTTGTGAATCAGGCAATCGAAGTCATACGTAATCGTATCGACGAATTCGGTGTGGCCGAGCCGAATATTTCGGCGGAGGGTTCAGATCGGATTCTTGTGCAGTTGCCCGGTATACAAGATGCCGCTCGCGCCAAAGAATTGATCAACCGTACGGCAAGATTGGATTTTCGCCTTGTCTCGACGGCCATCCCAACAGACCAGCTGGTGAAAATGATTGGCGATGCTGAAAAGAAATATAATTTTAAACTGGCTGACAATGAAAAAGCTCAAGACCGCGAACAAACGGCATCGGCGACGACGTCTACTCCTAAGGCCGCTGGCAAGGCTGGCGGTGCAGCCAAAGACGGTGGTGCTGCTGCGGTAACGGAACTCCACTATCAAGCCTATGTTAACAAACTCAATGAAGTTTTGGCCGACAAATTGCCGAAAGGCACGCGAATCGTATTCGAAAAACTTGAAAACGCCGATAGCATGGCGGCGGGTCGTCAGCCCTATTTAGTGAACACCGATTCAAATTTAACTGGAGCCGAACTCGAAGATGCGTCGGTTCGTAACGATGAATACGGTCGTCCTGAGGTGGACTTTCGATTTACGCTGGCTGGCCGTAAAATGTTTGCGGATTTAACGTCGAAAGCGGCGGGTGGATCAATCGCTATTGTTCTCGACGATGTTGTGAAGTCGGCGCCGCACGTCGAGCGTGAAATCGACAGCGATTCGGCCCGTATCACACTCGGCGGCGGGCGCAATTACGATTCGATGTTCAATGAAGCTCGATTTATCGCACTGGCTTTGCGGGCAGGTGCGCTGCCGGCCGCGCTAGAGCCTCTCGAAGAGCGAACTGTTGGCCCGTCATTGGGGTCAGATTCGATTCACAAAGCGAAAACGGCGTCAATCATTGGCGCGCTCGCGGTTTTTATCTGGATGTTCCTTTACTATCGCGGCGCGGGTCTGATTGCCGACATCAGCTTGATCCTCAATATTTTTCTGACTTTTGCGGTTTTGACATCGATGGGGGCAACACTTGATCTACCTGGTGTCGCCGGTATCGCGTTGACAATCGGCATGGCGGTTGATGCCAACGTCATTATATACGAGCGGATAAAAGAGGAATTACGAAAGGGCGCAAGTCTCGCCGGCGCGGTTCGCGACGGATATCACAATGCGTTTGCGTCGATTTTCGACGCCAACCTTTGCACGGTGCTGACGTGTCTCGTGCTGATGTACTTCGGTACCGGACCAATTCGTGGTTTTGCCGTGACATTGGCAATCGGGATGGTGACATCCATGTTCACTGCGATTTTCTTTTCACGCACAGTACTTGACACTTTAGTTGGTAAATTCAATTACAACGCTTTTACAGTACCTGTACGCACCGCCACTGCGGTTGCGAACGGTAACAGATAGGTCAACAAAATGGCTTTAGTTACATCCGACGTGAACCCAAATCGAAAATTCGATACCGGACGCATCGATTTTTTAGGCAAAGCAAAATATCTCGTGCCGCTGTCGATCATCACCATCGTGGTGGGGCTGTTTAACCTTTATTATAAGGGCCTGAATTACGGCATTGATTTCGTAGGGGGCACGCAGTTTCAGATCGAATATGCGCAGCCGCTTGACGCGAGTGCCGTTCGAAAGGTGCTGGATGACAACGGCTACCAAAAGGCGCTTGTACAAAGTTTTAGCGACAAGAAATCCTTTTTGATTCGCATGCAGGCGCTTCATGGCACAACCGATAAAGAAAGCGACGAAATGCAAAACGCGCTGGTTAAAAAGCTGACCGCCGCGTTTAAAAATGACGTTCCTGGTAATCCGGCTGAAATTCGTAGCGTTGCATCTGTTGGCCCTCAGGTTGGCGCTGAACTGAAGCGGAACTCGCTGCTTGCCACGTTTTACAGTCTTCTCATGATCTTGATTTATATTGGCCTGAGGTTTGATTATAAATACGCGCCGGGTGCTGTCTTTTGTACGATCCACGATGCGGTTGTGACCATTAGTATTTATGCGATTTTCAAACGCGAAGTGAACATGGAGACGCTGGCCTCAATATTGACGTTGCTGGGTTACTCTATGAATGACACGATTATCACCTTTGACCGGATTCGCGAGAATGAACGAATTTTTCGCGGTGAAAATTTTTATAATATAGTGAACCGCTCTGTTAACGACATGTTGGGGCGAACTCTTTTGACCGCGTTCACGACGGAACTCGCTGTCGCCGGTCTCTACTTTTTCTCGGACGGTGTCATTAAGGAGATCACATTTACCTTGCTGGTTGGGATTGTGATTGGCACATACTCCTCGATTTATATCGCCGCACCGGTTGTCATTTGGCTTGACCGACTCGAACGGCGCCGAGCCGAAACGCGAATGCAAGCCGCAAAAACAGTGAAAGCATAAGAATGAACATGGGGGA
>DAIDJH010000014.1:0-3706 GCA_027451425.1 Bdellovibrionales bacterium
GCTCTAGGCAGGGCGCTAAATTAAAAAGCATGACGGGGTACGGCGCCGCCGAAGGGCGAGCGACTGACGTGGAATTTTCTGTCGTGATTAAATCCGTCAACGGACGGTTTCTTGAATCACGATTTCATTTGCCGAAAGAGTATTTCTCCCTTGAATCGCAATTCAAAAGAGAAATGGCATCCGTGTTTGAGCGAGGTACCGTCGACGTTTTTGTGCATCGGCGTGGTTCAGCGGATCTCAATGTACGGTTCAACCGGAAAAATGCGCAGAAATGGGTTGAGGCGCACAGGCAACTCGCAAAAACCCTCAAATTGCCGTTGAATTTACCAGGCCTCGCTGAGCGAATTTCAAGTTTACCACAAGTTTTTGAAACGATTGAACGCACGAGAATTGGCGGTAGCGAAAATAAAGCTGTGATGAAAGCGTTCAAATCGGCTTTAGATATGTGTCTGAAAGAACGAGCGCGCGAGGGGCAATCATTAGCCCGTCATTTGACGCTACTGTTGAACCAATTGCGAACAGTCGTTATTCAGATGGAGCGTTTGCGCGAAATCGCCACCCGTGATCTTGAATCGAAGCTCCATGATCGTCTCAAGAAGATTTCAAAGGAGTTCACTACCGAGCCGACGCGCTTTGCCGAAGAGCTCGTTTACTATCTCGATAAAAGTGATATTGGTGAAGAGTTAGAGCGTCTCAAAGAGCATTTGCAAACCTGCTCGAATTCCGTTACGAGCGCGGACGTGAGCGGCAAAAAGCTTGATTTTTATGCTCAAGAACTTTTGCGTGAAGCAAACACTATCGGTTCGAAGGCAAACCATGCGCGACTCACTCAGATGGTGGTCGAGGCAAAAAGTTTGATCGAGGCATTTAAAGAACAGGTGCAAAACGTTGAATGAGCATGTGAATGTCCCGAGCGGGACGAACATGATTATCGTAGTCGGGCCGAGTGGAGTGGGTAAGTCCACTCTCGTCGATCGCGCAAAGATTGAATTCCCGCAATTGTTCGACACAACGACATACACGACTCGATCTATGCGCAAAGGTGAAAGCGAAGGTAATCCCTACCATTTCGTTTCAGAAAAACGATTTCATGAATTGATCGAACAGGGTTTTTTTGTCGAATGGGCGCATGTGCACAACATGTTGTACGGTACTCCAAAACATCAAATTGACGATGCGATCGGCTCGGGTCGAGTTGTGATCATGGACGTTGATGTTCAAGGCGCGCGAACTTTTAAGGGAAAGTACCCTGCGGCGATTTCGATATTCATACAGCCCCCGTCTCTTGATGAATTGCGTCAAAGAATTCGTAAGCGCGACAAGATGGATGGAGATGAACTTGACTTACGGCTTGAAAACGCACGAAAAGAAGTCGCTCAGGCCAAAGAGTTCAGTTTTCAGATCGTCAACGCGGATTTTGACCTGTGTTACAAGCAATTTAAGAAAATTATTGAAGAAATACTGAAAAATCGGTAAGTTAGCGTACCTTTTCTCGCAAGGAGGGTCGTATGGCCCGGGTTACTGTTGAAGACTGTCTTGAAAAAGTAAATAACCGTTTTGGTCTCGTGATATTGGTTGCCAAGCGCGCTAAGCAACTGCTGAAGGGTGTGCAACCTGTTGTTACCGCCAAAAGCAACAAATATGTCGTGACCTCATTGCGAGAAGTTGCAGCTGGTAAGGTATATTACGACTCGGCATTGAACCGTGAGGGTGCGGACAAACAGATTGTAGCGGATTTGAACCGCTAAAAGCGTTTTATAAAGACGAAAAGCGCTTCAGTTTACAGCGAAATCCGCCGATCCGTCATAGAAGCGACGATATGCAAACGGCGAAGATTTTTGCTGAAGCAATAGATGAAAAGTCTCCTGAAACAATTGAGGATTTAATTGCCCGGGTTCGTGCCTATAACCCGCAAGCTGATTTTTCGATATTGACCCGTGCCTACGAGGTTGCGCACAAGGCCCATGAGGGGCAATTGCGCAGAAGCGGGGAACCCTACATTTTGCACCCACTTGGGGTGGCCGGCATTCTCGCAGATTTGCATCTCGACATACCAAGTCTTGCCACCGGAATTTTGCATGATGTGGTCGAAGACACAACGGTGAAGCTAGAGGACATTGAGCGAGAATTTGGCAAAACAATCGCCAACCTTGTCGATGGGGTGACAAAGCTCTCGCAAATGAACTTTCGCCACACTCATGAAAAACAAGGCGAGAACATTCGCAAAATGATCATTGCCATGGGCAAGGACGTTCGCGTGATTCTTGTGAAACTCGCGGACCGACTCCACAATATGCGAACGCTGAACCATATGCCTCTTGAAAAACAGCGACGGATCGCGGAGGAGACACTCGACATTTACTCACCTCTGGCCGGTCGACTCGGTATTAGCTCCGTCAAAACCGAGCTTGAGGATCTGAGTTTTCGCTACGCAAATCCCGACCAGTACTACGATCTCGTGCAAACCGTGCAGAAAAAGAAAAAGGAACGCGACGCTTACATTCAAGATGTAAAAGAAATTCTCACCAGGGAAATCAAGGCACGGACCAACTTTTCGTTTGAAATTTCTGGGCGATCGAAACACCTGTATTCGATTTATAAAAAAATGACGACGCGTAGTTTGGATTACGACCAAATTTACGACTTGCTGGCATTTCGTGTGATCGTTAATTCAGTCACGGAGTGTTATGAGATATTGGGGATTGTTCACGCGATTTTTCGGCCGATCCCAGGGCGTTTCAAAGATTTCATCGCGATGCCGAAGGCGAACAACTATCAAAGCTTGCATACGACGGTCGTTGGCCCTGGCGGCGAACAAATTGAGATTCAGATCCGCACCAATGAGATGCATCTCATTGCCGATTGGGGGATTGCCGCGCACTGGAAGTACAAAGAGGAAACACGCGGGGGCAATAAAAGCATCGAACAATTGGCCATCGACAAGTTCAACTGGCTGCGCGAACTGGTGTCATCGCATCAGGGCACAAATAGCTCCGACGAATTTTTAGAAAATATTAAACAAGATTTATTTGAAGGCGAGATTTACGTTTTCACTCCCAAGGGAGATGTGAAGGAGTTGCCCGAAGGTGCGACGCCAATTGACTTTGCGTTTTGTGTACACACCGATGTCGGCATGCGCATCGTCGCCGCCCGCGTAAACGGGCGAATCGTCACGCTCAAGCACAAACTTCGCAATGGTGACACTGTCGAAGTGATCACCTCAAAAAATCAAACTCCGAACAAAGATTGGTTGAAAATTTGCGTTACGTCGCGTGCGAAATCGAAAATTCGCGCTTTTGTAAAGGTCGAGCAGCGGCGGCGTGCCCAGGAGTTGGGCAAAGAAATTCTCGAGCGGAGTTTTCGCAAAGAAAGTCTGCCAATTCACAAATTTTTCGAAGGCCCTCGATTTGAAAAACTCTTGAAAGATGAAGGTTGTACGTCTCTCGATGATTTGTACATTCGGGTGGGTTACGGCAAAGTCACTCCGCAAAAGGTGATTGAAACGATCGTACCGGTCGACAAAATAGCGAAACCCGAAGTGGCGCCGACCACGCGACCTGATAATTTTTTAGCTCGCGCGTTCAAATCGGCTGTCGATCGAACACGCAAATCGGCATCGGTGATTAAAGTCGATGGCATGAACGACGTGCTGGTGCGGTACGCGAAATGTTGTATGCCGATCCCCGGAGACCCGATACTCGGATTT
>DAIDJH010000014.1:3716-13480 GCA_027451425.1 Bdellovibrionales bacterium
ACCAAGAAGGCGTTGCTCTGACTCCGAGCTACATTCAGAGGAGCAATGCTCACAATGTTTCTCTTAGTTCATCGCGCCGATTGTGAAAAAGCTTTTGAAATGGATCAGGCTCGAGCCGTAGATGTCGAATGGGGGCATGTTGCGGCGGATGCTTCGCCAGAACGACCGGTGCGTCTACGCATTTTGAGCCAAGACAAGCCGGGCTTATTGAAAAATATGAGCGAAGTTTTTGCATCTCGGGGAGTGAATATCCTCAACGTCCAAGCGCGTACGTCTCGCGATTTGCGGGCGGTCACGTTATTCGACATTCGCGTGCGGGATATTCGCCAACTCAACGATGTTATGACGGAATTGCAAAAAATTGCAGGCATACTCGAGGTCACCCGCACTTCGCAAATCGATTGAGTCGCTGACTAGAAGGTTTTGCCGTACCCAATGCGAAATTCAATTTCATTTGCCGTAACCGTCGATGAGGACGGGAACATCTGATACTGAAGTTCAATCGGGATGTAAGGGTTCCCCTTGCCTTGAAAGTGAAAGTCGTATCCGGCAGCGAGCACATAAGCTGTTACGGTTGAAATGGAACTTGACGACAGTGCTGTCGAAGATTTCGTGATAGGGAACAGAAGATCTACGCCCGCTCCACCCCACAGCGACTTTTTAGTGAAACGTCCAAGCATGTCGGCAGAGAGATAGGTGATTTTTGCGGTACAAGTGCCATTGCAACTCGTGGCATCGGTTGGGCCCGACGTGTTGAATTCGTCGAGACCCGCTTCACCGCGAAACGAGAACCAACTCAAGAGCTGGTGATCCATGAACCCCATGGCGCTAAAACCGCTGCCGCTCAAAGACACTTTACGGTTGCTGCTGTTGACCAGGGTAACGGCCGCGCTTGATGAATTGAGACCGATCATGCCGCCGTAGCTTGTCGTGCCGATTGGAGTGCTAGTGTGACTTGCGTAATTCCCCGAATGTTTCTTCATTGCGTGACGACGGCGAACGGCCGCGCGCCAGCGCTCAAACTGATCGTGAGGGAAAAGCTCAACCAAGTAACCCTTCATCGGCCGGCCCTTAAAAAAACCTTCAGCAAAACGGCCCGCAACTTTGGTAATTTTAGCGAGTGCCCGTACATGTCCACTGCTATCTTTGATTTTCACAATATCGCCGCGTTGAAATTGTGAACCGTCGAGTTCGATTAACAATTTGTTACCTTTTATGGCTCGCACTTGTGCGGCGACCGACGCAATAGAAAATAAGCAAATCAAAAACGCGGACAAATATTGCAAGACTCTATAACGAGCGGCCATGTTGAACTCTCCCGTGTAGAAGTTTCTCTTCGATGTTGGTGATCTGTTCATGGCCGAGTTGTGCGGCCTTAGCTATGTCACGAGTAGAAATAATCGATGTGCTAGCCGTTAGAAAGCGAACTTTGCAGCTCGCATATTTGTTGGGCGCGATCATTTTTTCCATGGCCAAAAAAATAGGGGTGGAGTGGGTATCAACGAGTGTTGTCATATCTTCCGCTTCGTAGGGAGTGGTAATGGCTTCCATTGGTTCGTGGAGAAATGCGGGGGCTTCATTTGAGCTCAAGCATCGGTAGGCAAGAGTTCGATCAGTATTCAAGCTGTACGCACCAACGACGTTGTTTTCGTTGTCTTCGATTGCTTTTCGTCCGGTCGATTCGTAAAGCGAACAATTCGTGAAGACAACCGCCGCCACGACACAAAACAAACTACGCCAACAATATGCAATCCTTTGCATATTCGATATGCTACGTAAGAATTGTGCAAAAATAAAGTCTAGAACGGTAGCTCGTCATCCGCATTGAACGTTGGCTCGGGTCCAAAACTGTCAGCCGACGTTCCCGCAGAGCTGCTTTGCGTATCTCGAGTTTCGCCAGCGGCACCTAAAAATTGAACCGTTTGTGCGACAACCTCGGTGGCATAGCGCTTTTGCCCTTGAGCGTCTTCCCACGAACGAGTTTGCAATCGGCCCTCAACGTAAACTTGGCGGCCTTTGCTCAAGTACTTGCCGCAAAGTTCAGCCAATTTGCCCCAAACCACAATGCGGTGCCATTCTGTGCGTTCTTGTTTTTTGCCTTCGCGGTCTGTCCAGTTTTCACTTGTGGCTAACCGTAAATGTGCCACTGTTTGTTGAGCTGAGACATTTTTGATTTCTGGGTCTGCGCCGAGACGGCCGATGAGAATAACTTTATTAATCCCTGACATTTGATCCTCCCCCGAATTTTGTGGATAAAGTTGTAGGCGGGACAGTTAGAAACGGCAAGCTTAAATTATATGCATGCTTTAAAATGCATTTGGATCCAGCGGGGACGGCGTCGGGGGGCTGCCTGAGCCGGTTCCTGACAATTTTAAAGCATAGCGCGTGCCATCAGCTGTCATAGTTCGATATTGGTCAAAATTGAGCAAGCTGAGCATAGCGCCAAAGTTTTTTTCTATGGACGAGTCTAAGGTCAAGTCAATATTGAACTGGTAGGGGCCAACATTGGTGTAAACAAAGCCAGCTTGGTTGTTGATTTGAAGCTGCATTGTGCCTTTGATTCGACCATGAACGTTGTCGCCCGGCTTGCCAATAACCCCATCGGTGATGTCGAGTTGTCCGCCGCTTAGCGTGCTGTTCAAGTTGACCTGCGAAATTCGCATATCCGGCAAAGTCAATGCCATCAAAGCGGGTACCATAGCTGCTGGAATATGCAAATTATTGATCTGAATAGATGCTGAACCGCTTGGCTGGTTGGTGAATGTCGGGTCAAAACTCCCCGCGACATCGCCTTGAATACGACCCTCCATTGTTACGGGCAGCTGTGCGAACTTGGATAAATCTTTGAGATCCAAACCATCGAGCGACAGGGCGATTGTTTGCATGCGAACGTGATCTATCTTGTGACCAAGGCGATAATTTACGTACAGTGAACCCCGCAAAAAATTGTCTACCGAGGCGCTAAAACCGGGGCTAAAAGTAAGCAGACCCATCAGGCTTGGCGCAAGATAAATTTCGCCGGCATTGATCGTGGGGAGCATCGCGACGTCCACCGACACTTTGTTGAGTCGAAGCGACGGCGGAAAAAAACTAAGACCCATACTGCGAAACTCGAGATACACGCCATGCGCGGCGGACTGGGCCATCAGCAAATCCGACAGATCGTCGTAGGGGAATATCAAAACTGCGAAGAATAGTGCGGCCACGAGAACCAAAAGTAACAACTTCTTTTTTTCACGAAGGACGTAAAAAATCGGTTTGAAAATTGCGGCTAACGCTCCCAAATTTAGTTCCTCACTTCGCGCCGTTGCCGCTGTCGTTATTCGGTCGGTTGGGTTCAGTGCCAGGACGAAATTTCGGCCTCGGTACTCCACCAGCGTCGCCACTGCGTTTTTTCAATGACGTCGGTAGACTATAGACCGCAAGTTTGTAAAGCACGTTGTAATAGTGAGGGTCCGGAGAGCTCGCCGTCATCTCAAGGCCCGCAAGTTTGACGTTTGGATTTCGGCTCTGCAAATCGAAGCCGATTTCAACAATTTGCTTAAGATTCAATTTTTTTAGTTTAACTCCAACGCCGGTGATATGTAGTTTGCCAGCCGCAACACCTGGACCTAGATCGCTCAAGTCAATATCCGTTGTTCCGGCGTTTTGTTCGGGGAGTAGCGGATATGTCGCCAACATATCGCCAATTTGGCTTTTTAGGTCGGCAGCTTCAACCGTGCGGGGCATGTTGAGAGACTCACTGGCCAGACGGTTGGCGCGCAGAAGTTCGCGGATCAGATTGCGATTGGCTATGTACTGATCAGCATTGTCCGATGAACTTGAAAAATATGAATAGGGGAACATGATCAAACCAACCGCGATTATCACTACAATGCCGACGATGAGACCACGCTGGGCGTTTGGTGACAGGTTTTCATATTGTTCGCGAAGATTGTTGTAGGCTGGCGACTCTTGAATACGACCCCAGAGTTCGATGGCGTTTTCTTTGAGTTCATCTTTGAGATTTTCAAACGCCAAATTATCCTCCCGTTCGACGCCCGACGCGTAGGCGATAACGAAACGCTTGGTAATTTTTCTCTGTCTTCATTATCACTGGCAGCTTATGAATTTTACCGTCGCGTGCGATGGCCTTGAGCGCTTGTTCGAGGTGGGTGATGATTTGCGTATTTGCCGCTTGGCCGGTCAAGACCACGTCCTCGCCGTTGACGCGGAGATCGGCGACATTTAGTCCTGTTAAATTGTGCTTTGGCCCAAGCGATTTACTGAGCGGCTCAAGCGCCGTTAATCGTGTCATGACATCGAGAGGTGAGTTCATCTTTTGCAAGCTATCAAGCATCTTACGTAATTTTGCCTTTTCGTTTTGCTCTTTAATGAACTCGTGGATGGCGCGATTGGTGACTCGTGGGCCGGCTGCGCCGAGTACGTTTTTCGCCTGCTGGTGGAGGGCATCGGTACTTGCATCAATATTCGACGAAGTGAGGTTGTCACGTAAAAAACTCCACACGCACAACACCACAAGTGCAGCTGCGGCAACTTTCATTGTGTGGCCCCAGCGATCCCAAAAAACCTGTAGGGATTCGCTTTGTTTTGCAAATTCTCCACGCAACAAATTGAGCGGTGGATTTTTCGGTCGCTTGATCCCTTCGACGGCTAGGCCAATCGCGGTCACCATTGCGACTTCTCCGTTTGGACTTTGCCCAAAGTCGATTGAGGGGATCATATCGAGTCGGGCTAGGCGATTCATCGCGACTTCAGTTCGTTGCGTGAGGTAGGGGCCAAGGTTGCGGAGTTGTGCCACGCCGCCAACCAAAATGCCTTGGCGGTATTGAATTTTATAGAGGCTTTTCAGTTCAAAAAGCGTAAGGCGAAGTTTTTGTGCGAATGTGTCAATTGCCGATTTGACAACCTCCGAGAGAGCGACCTGTTCGCGGCTAGCGCCTTCATTGTTCATGAGAATGTACGCTTTGCGTTTCAACTCTTTCAAAGCTTCAAGATAGGGAATACTGTAGCGTTGCGAAATCAATTCAGCGAGATCGCGGCCGCCCCAATCAATATGACGTAAGTCGAGGAGGTAGCCGTCTTTGATCACGGCCACTGTAGAGGTGCGGTGGCCGATGCTTATGGCCAGATCAACTTGCGCCGGCTCGGGTGTGGCGAGTCTTTCAGCGTTTGTATGATCACCGGGTTCCGGCGGAGCAGGATAGGTCCAGGGCGCTTCACGCCATTCTTCGAATAAATTGGCGAAGGCAAATCCGTCCACGCTGACCAAATCGACAGATACTCCTACTTCTTCAACGCGTTTGATCGTTTTGATCAAGTGCTCCTTCGGGCAGGCCACCGCAATGACCTGCGCTTTATTCCCAACGAAATGCGTGATCTTCGCGTCGAAAACCGAATTTTCGGAGGAGAAAGGAACGTCGTCCTCGAGCTCGAAAGGTAAGCTTTTTAAAATTTTGTGCCGTTCTTTGAACGGAAATTCGCGCCGGCGCCAACTGACTTCGAATTGGTGTGCGCCGATCACTATGGCGGCGCCGTCGTCGCTATAGCGTGACTGAATATCACGAAGAATTTCAATCAGTTCGATTTGTGTGTCTTTATTGGGGTCTTGACTGAGCGGGTATTCGGACGTTCCGATACACTCATAACCTTTGTTGGTCGAGCGAACTTTGGCGACTTTGACGCTAAAACTACCGATGTCAATGCCGACGCTGGTTGTGGACATAAGTTAACGTTACCGTTTTCTTTGCGGCCTGCGCAAGAACTCTTTATGCCTTTACACAAAGATCGTAACGCTTCTACCGGGTGCCTTAAAGCGGTGCTAGCGGTAAGGGTATGATTAAAAGACTGAAGGCGTTTTTATCGATTGGCGCGTTGATCTTGGCGGTGACTGATTATGACAAAAATTCGGCGCGTGCCGGTGAATGCGCCGATCATTTGCAAGATCGAGTCGCGCTTGACCGAACCGCACAGGACTCGTCTGACCAACCGGAGGCTGGGCGTTTTACCGAGCTGGTTCGTACGATGAGTGAAAATGACTCTGTCGCGCTCAAATTGAATTTTGTCGCGGCTCGCTCCCTGTACTCCTATGCGAAGCAAAAACTTGGTGAACATCACGCGCATTTTATTCAAGAGGGTCTCGCTGATTTTCAGCCGATGCGATCGTTTTGGCGGTCTCCTAAACTAAACCCATTTGGCGTGGGGAGGTTGGACATTCGCGTGACGAAAAAAGAACTGTCTGAGCTTCAACGGTTTATTGAACTCGCCGATGACATTCAAATTGAACGCGTGACGGGGAGTGAAGACGAAGACCATATTATGCGAGGTGGCCGCTCGATTGGTGAGCGACTCGCGGGCAGTGAATTGGGCTATTGGCAATGGGTAACCAAGCGGCCGGGAAAAGTAGTTCGCATCCAAACTGTCACAAGTTACGACAGAAAAAAATTTGACGCGCTCGCCATGAAGATTGCAAATGATGACAACGGCGTCAGCGTTGCGCGTTCCTACTACGATCCGCTGCTTTCAATAGGGTATATGGTTCTTCAAGCCAAAGTGAAAGATTTGGCTCATGTTGTGGAGTCAACTCCTGAGATTCATCTTGTGCATGTGACACAAGTTGATGAGGGTTAGTTTTCTTTCCACATAACAACGCGCGGGCGTCCTGTGGGTGGAGGCACGTTGGTCGGCACCATCCCCGGTTGCGTGCCGGGCGGAGTGCCAGGTGGCTGGCCGGGCATTGTTCCGGGCGGAGTGGTTGGCTGTTGGCCCATTTGCTGCTGCATATTCTGAGTAAGGACGGCGGCTTCGCGGCTGGCCATCATGTCCATGTCATAGGTCACAACGGTGATGGTCCTTTCGACGTTACGGTACGTGCCGGTGCTGGTGATTCGAAAATTGAATGCAGGGTCAAACACGAGCGGGATTTGATTTCGCTCCATAATAGTCGTGTTGACGCCGAGCCCTTGCAAAAACGTATAAAAATCATTGGAGTTTTGAAATGGACCACCCAGTTGTTGATTGGCTATCCGGTCTTCAATTTTTTTAACAATTTCGGGGGTGATTTGTGGATCGATCGACTCCAACACGGCAGCGTTGGCATAGTTAACATTGATCCCCATGTCGCCGTAAACAGTGACGCGATCTTTGAGGACGTTGTAAAAATCGTCTTTCATTCCCGCCACCATATGGAGTTCGCTCATTGTTTTGAAAGGAGCATCAGGCGGTAAGCGATAATTGTGAACGTCTTCGGGTTGTTTGTAGAGTTCCGATTTGTCGCGGCCGCCAACTCCCACGTTACCAGGACTTACCCAATCTTGAATATTGTCGAGCAGATTGGTGAAGTTGTAGTCTTTGTATTTCTTTTTGAAGGTGGAATCTGATTTTATGGCGTTTTGAAAGAGCAGCATAAGTTGTGCGCGTGTGGAGTTGATTAGCGCGATGTTGCCGCTGCCAAGCGCATTGATGTCAATGCGTCCGCTTTCGCTCTCAATCGTGACCGAATATTGGGCATCCATCATCGAATCTTTTATGACGCTGTTGATGTCTTCGCGAACCGATTTCGACAGCCCGGTCATCGGTAGCGGCCAGGCAAATGGCAATTGCCAAATTTCGTCGAGAAGCCCGCGTTGCGAACTTAATTGTTGACCGTATTGAGCGAGAACTTTGCGGTAAAGTAAAATGCGAAAAAGGCTGAGCTCAATCCCTGAGTCTGCCGCGTAATAAGCTTTGAGGCGATTGATTTCTTGTGCCGACTGAATGTAACCGACTGATGTTTCATATGAAACTTCAACAGCGATGGTGATCGTGAGAATCATGGCGAAAATAGCGATCAGAAGAGCGATCCCACGTCGATTGCGCAAAGTTTTAAGAATAAAACTTATACGTTTTTTCATCACATGCCACCCGTTGGATAGCCAGGTTGCGGCATTCCGCCCGGCGTCCCGGTATAACCGGGTGTTCCGGGCATAGTACCAGGAGCGCCAGGAACTCCGCCAGGCGGCACCTGCCCTGGCATGTTTGGATTTTGTTGATTGGGCGGCAGATCGTTTAAGAAGCGCGGAATCGCCACAATAGTCATGGCCACTTCGCGTGGCGGATCAGTCCGTCGGTCATAGATTGTCACAGTCGCTTCGACAGCCATCGGGAAGTGACCTTTCGTAACTTGTTCGCCGTTGAAGGAGTTCCAGGAATCCGCCCATTCTTTTTCATGACCGACCCCAAGATAACGGAATTTTATGCTCTTGACGTCTTCAAGGATGGGTGTGGAGTGACCGCCCTCGGTGATATCGTCGTCGATGTAGGGGCTCACTCTGCGCCACAAACAATCCATGTTGATATCAGGATCTTCAAGACTCGTGCATTTTGCGACATAATAGCCGATTTCACATTGATCGCTTTCATGAATGTTGCGCCGGCTGCGGTAATTGTTCAATGAAGTGAAATTCAATTTGTGACTCGAGCCGAGAAAACGGGTGTAAAGCGGTTCTGGCTTGAGCGCGTATTGCTGAGGAGCGGTGGCGGCCGGTGGTGGTTGATTGTTCATTTGCCCGGGTTGTGCCATTTGCTGAGTTTGCGGAGTTTGCTGACGTTCTTGCTGAGCTTCGTTGTAGAGTTCGATATTGATGTCATGGTAGTTGAACGCTTTTTCGATATCTTGCCGCATGAGTGCGAGAGCGTCGTGCAGAGCTGTAGTTCGATCAATTTGCGTTTCGATTTTTTTTCGGGCGCGGACCCCCTGTTGAATCATACGCGCGGTGAAAATCGAAATGAAGGCCATGATGACGGTGGCAATCAGTATTTCAAGTAAAGTAAAACCGCGCGTGGCCAAAGCTAAATTCCTATGTTGATGGGGTCGTCGTAGTCGACGATGTAATATGTAACGGAATAGGGGAATTCTTTATTGCGAACTTTCACGTAAACCGTCACGGTGGCTTCAAGGATGGTCTTACTCATGATCTCCCGCATTTTGGTGAGCATCGTGACGAGCATTTGATTCGCGCCGCCTTTTTGGCTGGCCATGACAGCGCCAAGATCGGGTAGAGAAAATTTTTGCGTGGTAAACGTCCAGCGGTATTGAGGATATTCGTCGCCGAACGTCCCGTCTTCGTTGTGAATTTCGCTAAATTTTTTTTTGCTGTTTGCGGCGTTGATTTCGGCGATTTTTCTCTGCAGAAGCTGCGCGACGTTGTCGTACAGGGTGGCTTTACGCACGCGCAAGAGATTGCCGCTCCACGCGGTTGACAGGAGCACTCCCGCGGCGACGGTGATGATCAGCGCAATCAAGACTTCAAGTAATGTAAATCCCCCGCGCAGTTTCATCTTCGCTCTTGCTCCATTAGATCGTTCAGACTTTTGTCTTCTGGGAGGATCACCATCTGCCCCGTAAACGGTCGGGTTACAAGCGTCCATTTAATGTGGTCAAGCTTAAGATGGATGGCCGCCTCATCAGAGAAACCACTTGGCAAGAAATGAATGTAAACGACGCCCTTGGTGACGGGTTCATCGAGGGTGCTGAGCTCAACACTTTTGAGGACAAGTTTGCTCGGAAACACGATCGGTTTTCGCATAATTGAAGTATCCATCGCAAACCGTGGCGGCGGCAATTTTTCATCTTGTTTTTTAGCGGCTTTTCGTTGTTGCGCGAGTTTTGCCGGGTTTTTGGGTGGTGATTTTGGGTTGTAGTCATTGAGGATGTTGCCGTTGCCTTTTTCAACCCAATAGCTGTCGACGGGATGGTCGTTGTCGTCGGTCTCCATATCAAACAC
>DAIDJH010000015.1 GCA_027451425.1 Bdellovibrionales bacterium
ACAACGATCTCATCGACGCGCTCGTTCGAAGTCTTAAGGTTGGGTTCACGTCGAGTCTCGTTTCGACTCTTATCGGTGGCTTTGCAGCGATTGCGTTGGTGAAATCAAAATTTCGCTTCGCTAAAACCGTCGATGCGCTGTCGTTTTTATCGCTTGTCGTCCCCGAACTCGTTTTTGCCCTCACCTTGCTTTCGTGGTTTTTCGTTTTACGGTTAGAGCTCTCACTCTTCACGGTTATTCTGGCGCACATCACCTTCAGCCTGTGCTTCGTTCTCATGACAGTGAACGGCCGTCTAGCTTCGCTCGATATGACGATCGAAGACGCGGCTCGCGACCTCGGTGCCAACGAATGGCGAATACTGTGGACGATCACACTCCCGCTCATCATGACATCGCTTTTAGCCGGATTTCTTCTCGCGTTTCTTCTTTCATTCGACGATTTTCTAATTACGTTTTTCACTTGTGGAGTGGGCAGCGACACCCTCCCCATCCGTCTCTATGCCGCGATGAAATCGGGGCTAACCCCCAAATTGTCGGCGCTTGCGACATTGATGCTCGCCTTCACCATCGCGCTGATTTTGTTACTGAAGCGCGCTCGCGGCCTTAAGATTTTTGGGCAGATGTGATATTGCGCTGACAAATTTTACACAATTATTTTTTAAACCGCGCGCTCTGATTGGCGAATTCGCGCTCGCCGACGAAGTCGATGTAAGACAGCGCTCCGCCCGTGTAGGCCGGAAAGCCCCATCCTAAAATCGAACCGACGTCGCCGTCTGTTTTCGAGCGCAAAATGCCTTCATCCAGGCACTTCTTGGCCTCAAATGCTTGAACCGCAAGTAGCCGCTGCCCGACTTCTTGAACGGCCGGTTGAGTCTTCGCCGGAGCGAAAAATTCTTTTAGTTTAGGCCATAAAAACTTTTTCCCGCCGGGCGGGTATTCGTAAAATCCACCGCCGGATTTTCGCCCTAACCGTTTTAATTCCTCAACAAAGAGCTTTGAAACCTGCAATGAATTTTGATCGACACCTTTCGGACCCAAATCGTCTACCGTTTGCTTGAGAATGTGATACATGAGATCGAGGCTCACCTCATCGGCGACCGCGAGTGGCCCGACCGGCATGCCGGCCATGCGCCCGGCATTTTCAATAAGCGCCGGCTGCACGCCTTCTTTGAGGAGTGCGATACCTTCTTGCACGTAAGTCATGAACACGCGGGACGTGTAAAATCCCCTCCCGTCATTCACAACAATCGGAGTTTTCTTGATTGCGCGCACAAAATCGAGGGCCTTCGCAATGGCCACGTCACCCGTTTTTTTACCGACAATAATTTCAACCAGCGGCATTTTGTCGACTGGCGAAAAGAAGTGAATCCCGATAAAGTTTTCGGGGCGCTTCGAAGCTTCGGCAAGACCCGTGATGGGTAATGTCGACGTGTTTGAAGCAACAATAGCATCGCTTGCGCACACAGCTTCAGATTCTTTCGTAACTTGTGCTTTGATTTTTCGATCTTCGATGACCGTTTCGATAATCAAATCACAGTCCGCAACAGCGCGCGCTTCATCGGTTGCCTTGATCAAACCGAGAAGTTTTTCTTTCTGTTCGGGCGCTAAGCGCCTCTTCTCGATGAGGCCGTCACAAATTTTTGTAGAATAGCTCTTGCCTTTTTCAGCCGCTGCAGTTGAAACGTCCTTCAGCACGACGGGGATCCCCGCTTTCGCTGCGACATACGCGATGCCCGAGCCCATCATGCCGGCCCCTAAAATTCCAACTTTTTTAGTTGGCATTGGCGAAATGCCCTTTGGCCGCGCCGCCAATTTGTTAGCCTCGTTCATCCCAAAAAACAATGTGCGAATCATATTCTTCGCCACAGGATGAACGACCAATTGCGCGAAATAGCCCGCTTCGATTTGCAGCGCCGACTCGAACGGAACCTGTAACCCTTCATACACGCAACTCAATATCGCTTTGGGAGCGGGATAATTGTTGTACGTTTTTTCAGCCACCATTGCATTGGATGCGGCAAAAACTTGATATGCGCCCGGCGATTGCACGCCGCCGCCAGGGATTTTGTATTTTTTGTCGGCCCATGGTTGTTGAACGGGCACCGGCTTACCGTCTTTGTCTTTTGCGGCGCTCACTTCGCCGATCCATTTTTTCGCCGCCGCCATCATCTGCTCCGCGCTGTCGAACAGTTCGTGCACGATCCCCATCTTGAGCGCTTTTTCAGGAGCGACTTTCTGCCCAGTCGTCATCATTTCAACGGCCGGTTGAATCCCTATCAACCGCGGCAGCCGTTGTGTACCCCCGCCGCCGGGCAAAAGCCCCAATGTCACTTCAGGTAAACCAATCTGGATTTTTTCATTTTTTAAACACAACCGGCGATGACAAGCGAGCGCCAGCTCCAGACCTCCACCCAACGCCGAACCGGTGATCGCCGCGACAACGGGGCGATTCATTTTTTCCGGTCCAGAATTTTCAAGCGCCAAAAAAACCGCGTGAAGCTTGCGCGTAATTTTTTGGACATCACCTATCCGCGTGATTTTTAAAAGGGCATCGAGATCTCCGCCCGCCAAAAAATCGTTTTTCGCCGAGCGAATGATTAAGCCCTTTACCGACGAATCCGCCCATGCTTCTTTTACGACATTCTCGAGCGCATCTAAAAATTCATCATTAATGACGTTCGTTGATAATTTTGGATTATCGAGCGTCACGATGCCAATTTGTCCGCCGCCGATTTGTTCAGGAGTTTTTTCGTATTGAATCATACGCACCTCTCAATAATTGTCGCCACACCCATCCCGCCGCCAATGCACAACGTGATCAGCGCTGTCGCCAAATTCTTTCGCTCAAGTTCATCGAGAGCCGTGCCTAAAATCATCGCTCCCGTCGCGCCAAGCGGGTGCCCCATGGCGATCGCCCCGCCGTTCACGTTGACTTTTGAATGATCGGCGCCGCACTCCTGCATAAAATAGAGAACGACGGCCGCAAACGCTTCGTTGATTTCAATCAAATCGACATCGGACATTTTCATCTTTGCTTTTGCCAAAGCCTTGCGCGACGCGCTCACCGGCCCTGTCAGCATAATGGTTGGTTCTTCGCACGTGAGCGCCATGGCGCGAATTTTCGCGCGCGGCTTGAGGCCCATTCGTTCACCGGCTTCGCGGCTGGCAAGAAGCAGAGCCGCAGCGCCGTCGACGATGCCCGAGGAGTTGCCTGCGTGATGCACGTGTTCGATGCGCTCAACGATCGGGTAGCGCTGAAGGGCAACGCTATCGAAACCATATTTTGTCCCCAACTCCTCAAATGACGGCTTCAACTGCGCGAGCCCTTCAAGGGCGGCTTCCGGGCGGATCATTTCATCGCGATCAAGAAGAACTTCGCCGTTCACGTCGGTAACGGCAAGCACGGATTTTTGAAACCGCTTTTCTTCCCACGCTTTTGTCGCACGCTTGTGCGATTCAACGGCAAAGCTATCAACATCACGACGAGAAAATCCATTGAGCGTCGCGATCAAATCCGCCGAAATCCCTTGGGGGACAAACGCCGCCTTGTTCGCAACATCGGGGTCAACGCTCCATGCGCCGCCATCACTTGCCATGGGCACACGGCTCATCGACTCGACTCCGCCGGCGACCGCGACGTCGTAGTAGCCACCCATAATGCTTGTCGTTGCTTGATTAATGGCTTCAAGGCCAGAGGCGCAAAACCGGTTAATTGTAAAACCGGCGACCGAATAATTATAGCCCGCATAGAGCGCCGAAATTTTTGCGATGTTGGCGCCTTGTTCGGCGGATTGCGTGACACAACCCAAAATCACATCGTCGATTTTTGCCGTATCAAGATGATTGCGTTTGGCCAAACTTTCTAAAACCGTTTTCGCTAGCCAAACTGGCCGTGCCGGGTGAAGCGCCCCGCTTGATTTACCTTTGCCCCGCACTGTTCTAACCGCGTCGAAAATCAATGCTTCTTGCATAATGGCCTTTCTTGCTGACAGTTACGTCTGCTCCGAATATCCTTTTCACAAAGTACATCTCGCTCAAAGAGGATAGCACGTGCACGAAAGATTATTAAATGACGATTTAAAACTTTTTCGCGACACGTTTCGCGACTGGCTGAAACGCGAAGTGACACCGCACTATGAAACGTGGGAACGAAATGGTCTCTGCCCGCGCGAAATCTATCGCAAAGCGGGAGACCAGGGATTTTTGCTCCTGGATCAACCGAGTGCTTACGGCGGACTCGATCTCGACTTTCGTTTTAGTGCTGTGCTTATAGAAGAGAGCGCGTTAGCGGGAGCGAATGGCCTCGCACTTTGGCTGCACTCGGACATTATTGCTCCATATATAGGACATTTTGGCAGCGACGCGCAGAAAAAATTTTGGCTGCCCAAGATGGCCAGCGGCGAAGCGATCGCCGCGATCGCCATGTCAGAACCCGGCACAGGGAGCGATTTGCAAGCGATGCAAATGACCGCCGTTCGTGACGGCGATGATTGGGTTTTGAACGGCACAAAAACATTTATCAGTAACGGAATTAATTCGGATGTTGTCATTGTCGCGGCAAAAACGACGAATGCCACGAATGCCAGTACATCCGCGAAATACACTCCACTTACTTTATTTATAGTCGAAAAATCGCGAGCCGGCCTCACGGTTGGCAGAAAACTCGAAAAACTCGGTCTCAAGGCTCAAGACACGGCGGAATTATTTTTTTCCGACTGTCGAGTGCCGCACTCCAATGTTCTCGGCGAAGTGGGCCAGGGATTTATTTATCTTACGAAGAGCCTAGCGCGCGAGCGAATGTGCATGGCGATTTATTCTCTCGCGGCGGCACGCTTCGCACTTTCACTCACGCTTGACTACATCGACTCGCGCCTTGCGTTTGGTAAAAAGATCAGTGCGTTTCAAAATACGCGATTTAAACTGGCCGACATGGCGACCGAAATTGAAGTGACGCAAGCCTTTCTTGATCAGTGCGTGCTCGACCTCAATGAGGGGCGCGATATCACGATGAACGCCGCCATTGCCAAACTGAAAGCGACGGAAGTTCTCGGCCGCGTAACCGACGATTGCTTGCAACTTTTTGGCGGATGGGGATATATGTCGGAGTACCCCATTTCGCGCGCCTATGCCGATGCGCGCGTCTGGCGCATCTTCGGCGGCACGAGCGAAATCATGCGCGAGATTATCGCGCGAAAGATGATTGAGTGAAAAAATTATTTTATAAACATATTTCATCGCCAGTTGGCAAACTTCGTCTCGTGGCTACAGACCAAGCACTCGTGCAACTTTCTTTTGGAGTGGATGGCCTGCCTTCGGCGGTCCGAGCCGGACGACACCCCATTTTAAATCGGGCCGAACGACAGTTAAAAGAGTATTTCGCTGGCAAACGAAAACAATTTGAACTTGAACTTGCGACTGAAGGCAGTGAATTTCAGAAAAAAGTTTGGTCGGCTCTTCGACGTATCCCTTATGGCCAAACAAAAAGCTACGGCGATGTCGCACACTCCATCGGCCAACCGAAAGCATCACGGGCGGTCGGCGGCGCTAACAATAAGAACCCCATCGCCATCATCGTCCCCTGCCATCGCGTGATTGGTGCAAACGGCGATCTGACCGGCTTCGGCGGCGGCCTTTCAATCAAAGAAAAATTATTGGCTCTTGAGTCCGCGGCGACCGCGCCAGGCCGGCGCCTTAACTCTTCAACAACAGCCTCGTCAGGCTCACTCCGCCCATGGCTGCTAAAAAACCGATGATGGGGCTGCCGAATAAATAAATTCCGCTCAGTAAATAGTCGGACTGCTCGGCCAAGCGAACGCTCTCAAGTGCAAATGATGAAAAGGTGGTAAATCCGCCCAAAAATCCGACCATGAGCCCCACGCTCACACTCGACGGAATGTCTATTTTTTCGATACCAACAATGTACACGACGCCAATCAAAAACGAACCTAGGATATTAATAATAAATGTACCCAAAGGAAATTGCGTGGGCATCGCGCGAGCGAAAAATAGCCCCACATAGTAGCGGCAAAAAACGCCACACAGGCCAAGCACCGCAATTAAAATAATTTTCAAGATAAACCTCCGCGTAGCATATCGATGCTTAAACTCACTACGCCGGCGGCACCGGCTTTAAGTATTTGGCCAAAAATTTTTCCATAGCCGTGTAGAAATCAAAGCGATTTTCTTCGTTTTGAAAGCCGTGCCCTTCGTTTTGCTTCACCATATATTCAACCGTAACGCCGCGCTTTCTCAATGCGGCGACAATTTCATTGCTTTCGTCGATATTCACGCGCGGATCTTTCGCACCTTGCGCCACAAACAGCGGCGTGCGAATGCGATCGACGTGAAATACTGGCGACTCCGCTCGCAGAAGCGCCTCATCTTTCACCGGATTACCAACTTCAGTGTACATCATGTCGAGAAACGGCTTCCAGTACGGCGGGATGGTTTGCATAAACCGTAAAAGGTTAGAAGCCCCAACATAATCGACAGCGCAAGCGTAAAGGTGCGGCGTGAACGTCACTCCGGCCAGCGTCGCATAACCTCCGTATGACCCACCGTAAATCGCGATTCGTTTTGGATCGGCGATTTTTTGTTGGATCAACCACTTTACTCCATCCGTGATGTCGTCTTGCATTTTGCGGCCCCATTGCTTGAATGACGCCTCCCAAAATTTACGCCCGTATCCGGTCGAGCCTCTGAAGTTCATTTGAAAAACCGCATAACCTCGGCTGGCTAAAAACTGCACCTCGGGATTATACCCCCAACTGTCGCGCGCCCACGGGCCGCCGTGCGGGTTCACAACCACCGGCAATTTTTTCGCCTTCATCCCGCGCGGGACAGTCAGGTAACCGTGAATCTTTAAGCCGTCGCGTGTCGTGTACTCGACCGGTTCCATCGGGCTCATTTTGGCGGGATCGATCCAGGGCGCCGTATCCGCAAGCTTAGTCAGCTTCTTGGTCTTGGCATCGTACAGATACTCAGAGCCCGGGTTCACGTCACTCCAACCGAGCACGATGAATTTATCTTCGTTGCGGTCATAACTTGAAATCCCGATCTCAGCGGTTGGAATTTGTTTTTTCAAATCCACGAACATCCGACGAAGCACGGGATCAAAAAAATGTCGCTGCATCTTCCATGTCGTGTAGAGCGCATCCCATAGGACATGGCGCTTTTTTGAAAACGTGACGTTATCGATGTCGACATCGTGGCGCGCATAAATCACATGCTCTTTGCCCGACTTTAAATTTAGTTCAACAACAGCCAACTTATCACGCCCGCGATTCGAAAGCGCATAAACATTCTTGTTGTCGAAAGTGTAAAAAAGCGGGTTCACTTGCGTGCGAAAATTGGTGGTCAGCAACTTGTGAAAGGGTGCATTTTCACTTTCACGCACCAGAATCGTATTGTTGACTCCGTCGGTTTGCACGGCAAGTTTCAATCGGCCCTTATGGTCGGTCATCCAACCGGAGATATGCCCGGGGTTTTTCGCGACCAGATCGAGCTTTCCGCTTCGAATATTGAGGCGGTAGACATCGAAAATTTCGCGGTCACGCTTATTCAGCCCAATGAGCACATGGTTGTCGTCCACTTCATCGAGGTCATCGACGAGTTCCGTACGCACACCAGAAAACGGCGTGAGATTCACGACTTTTTTCGTTTTAATATCAACCGAAAACAACTGAAAGTTTTCGTCACCATTAAAATCGCGTAAGAATAGGATCGTGCGCTTGCCCTTCCAAAAGCTATTGTCGATATCACGATCCGTGACATCTGTTAGCCGTACGGGCGATGCCGAGTTGACGGACCGAATAAACACATTCATGCGATGATGCCACGGGGCCAAATACGAAAGATATCGGCCGTCAGGAGAGAGTTCGAAATCGGATTTTCGCGGATTACGAAAAAAATCTTGGAGAGGGGTCAACCCTTTCTGGTTGCGCGCAGTCTCGCTACTCTCGGCTGGTTTGTGAGCGCACCCCGCCGCCGTCAGTAAAACCAAAAATACGCCCGCCATCCTGTTTTGCAATTTGTCCCCCAAAGCTGTTCTAAACGGATTTAGATTGTAGTTTCAACGCCGCCAGGCCATCTTGCTCGTTAAGCTTGGCAAGCTCCGTGTAACCGCCGATCAATTTTTCGCCGGCAAAAATTTGCGGCACTGTTTTCATGCCCGACTTCCGCGTCAACGCCGCGAAGGCCTCGGCGTCATTCGCCGTCATTTTGATTTCGTCAAAATCGATTCCACGCTCTCTGAGTAACTCCTTTGCCGCCACACAGTACCGGCATGGATCTTTCGTGTAGACCTTTACGTAAGCCATCTCATACACCGCCTTCGTAATACCGAATTTTCACACAGATAAGACCACCGTGCAAGCGCAACACAAACGGCTACTGCGCCGATAAATGAATCACCGTGATTTCGGCGCGTACACCCAGACGATTCGCGACTGCCCAGTAGCCACTGCCGGGATTGACGTAGACGGCTAACCGACCGTAGCGATTGAGCCCACGATGGAATTTATGAATATATCGAATGATCCAACTGTACGGAAAATATTGGCCGCCATGGGTATGCCCCGAAAGTTGAAGGTGAAAACCATGTTCTTCGGCTTCTTGATAAAAACTCGGGCGATGCGAAAGTAAAATTCGAACGTGTGGCTTTTCAACTTTGGCCTGCGCTGCCCGTTGAACATTAGGAACGTGCTCTGCTGACAACAGTTTCCCGGCCGGGTCAGTAATACCCCCGATGAAAACCGAAGCCTCACCCAAATCCACCGCGACGCTTTCGTTAATAAGCGGCCGAAAACCAAATCCCACGACTTTTTCAATTAATTTGGGAGCATCCCAATAACACTCATGATTACCCGGAACATAAAAAACGCCGTGACGAGCACGCAGCTCGGAAAATGGCTCTAGATGTAACGCCAGCTCTTCGGCCCACCCATCGACTAAATCACCGGTGACTGCGACAATATCAGCTTTAACAGCATTCGCTTGAGCGACCAGGCGCTCAACATATCGCCGACGGACAGTTGAACCGATATGCACATCGCTGACTTGCGCGATCTTGAACCCGTGAAGCGACGGCGGCAAGTTCTCAATAGATACGCTCACGTTTCGAAGCTGCGGGCCCAGAATGAAGGCAACGATATAGCCGGCAAAAGCCAACACGCAGGACGACGTCAAAACGATAAGTTCTAAATCGCGAAAACCGAAATGCCCAAGCGCCTTGGCCATCGCCGGCGAAGTCAACACCAATATGCCATAAACTAAATCTGTTGCAAATGATAGCGGGATAAATATCGACCAGGTCGCCATCGTGAAAGAGCCCACCCATGCGAGGATGCGAAACCAAAGCCGATCGTTAACTTTCATGGTTTTATGATGGGCTAGAAATTGCCACGAAAACATGATGACAAATACGCCGAGCCCCAATGCGGTTGCCCACCACGGAGAAGACGGCATCAATTCAACCGCTTTTATAGCCGTATAGCCGACAATTAAAAATAAGATAGCGAAAATTCGATTTCGAATCACGGCGTGCCCTACTCAGCTGAAGTTGCGCGCAGTACAACTCGCGAAGGCTCAACTGTCAAAAGTTTTGACAGTTCACCAAATCATGGGCGCAAAATTCGCGCGTCTCATCTCGATAATCCTGAAATTTCGTGGAGTTAGCCGCGCTCTTCTTCGGCACCGCGATTGCTCCTTTACTAGGTAAAGAGCCTAAGACGCTCGCGGTGAGCGCGGCTCTGGAGGGGCGTTATGAAACACAACCCATTCCGACAATTTGTATTCTTCTTTGCCGGAGTCCTCATGATCTTCGCCATATTCCGATTCAACATGAATCGCGTAAAGGCGCTCCGCCCCGAAGGCGAAAATGTCAGCTCTGGGTTAAATCAAATAGATTTAGCCAGCTTGAAAAACTCCAAAATCAAACGAGCCACGGAACTCGGCCAAGCGGTGCCGCAAAAAAATCCCACTGTAGCTAAAGACAAATTGGATGTGCTCCTCAACGACCCATCCGTCGAAGCGCAGTACCATCTCGCGAACATCCACGCCCAAAAAGCATGGACACGCGATCGGGCTCTCGGCAGCCGCAAAGTAAAAGTCTGCGTGATTGACACTGGCGTTGACGTCAACCACCCCGACCTAAAAGCCAACCTGTGGGTCAATCCTGGCGAAACCGGCAAAGATAAATACGGGCAGGACAAGGCCACTAACCAAGTTGACGACGACCTTGATGGATGCGTTGATGACGTCCACGGCTGCAATTTGATCACTGGCACAGGCGACATCACCGATCACCATGGTCATGGCACTCACGTTGCCGGTATCATTGGCGCAACCGGCGATCACGGTCTTGGCGTTGTGGGAGTCTCGCCGCGCGTAACACTGATCATCGCCAAGTATTACGACCCCTACTCACCTTCGGCGAACAATTTGTTGAACACGGTGAAATCCATTCATTACTGCGTCGCCCATCACGCGGACATTATCAACTATTCAGGTGGCGGACTCGAACCCAGCCCGCAGGAGCGCGCCGCCATTGAAGAGGCCCGCCAGCATGGAATCCTCTTCGTCGCCGCCGCCGGCAATGAAGAATCCGATTCCGACTATCACCATTATTATCCCGCCAATTATGGCCTCGATAACATCATTTCCGTCACTGCTTATGACCGCAATGACAAGGTTTTACCGTCAAGCAACTACGGCGCGCGAACAGTGGACATCGCGGCACCGGGTAAAAATATTTTCTCGACCCTACCTGGCGGCCAGTACGGTTACCTCACCGGAACATCGCAGGCCACTGCGGTTGTGACCGGCGTTGCGGCGCTCATAAAATCGCAATACCCTGATTTTGATGCCACACGCCTTATCCGCCACCTCACTGAAACCGGGGACCTTGACCCAATCCGCCTGGCGGGTAAAACGCGATACGAAAAGCGGCTCAACGCCTACCGAGCTTTGTCGATTCTTGGCTCGGGCGAATCTGTAACCGGTACTGTGGCCCGCAATGCCGCCAATTTGAACCCTGACCAGTTTGCATTGAGCCACAATGCCTCGCCGAACATCAGCTTGATGGAGTTTAACAGTGACCTGCGAAATTTCTTGCGAGAGCGAGCCCACCAAGGTATATCTCCGAACTTGCACGCTGAGTGAGTTGCACGAAATCGGCTCACGGCGCTAATTAAGTAATAACGAGGGTCTATGAAAAGAGCAGGTAAAATCGCGCGGTATCGTATTCAACGTCGTTTGGGAGTCGAACTCCCCGGTCTTGGCAAAGCAGGAGCGCTCGAGCGTCGACCATACCCACCCGGCCAGAACGGCAACAAACGCCGCAAATTTTCTGACTACGCTCTTCGTCTTGAAGAAAAACAAAAAATCCGGCGGCATTATGAGCTCCGCGAAGAGCAATTGCGCCGATTCATTCGCCAAGCCAAAACCGGCAAAGGCACCAACTGGACAGCGAAGCTCATGGGTCTACTCGAACGACGGCTGGATAATGTCGTGTTCCGTCTCGGCTTCGCGCCGAGCATTCGCGCCGCTCGCCAATTGACATCGCATGGCCATGTGCGTGTGAATGGTAAAAAAGTGGATCTTGGCTCGTATGTATTGAAAGTCGGCGATCAAATCACTTTGTCTGACAAAGGTTTTCAAAACCAAATTTATCTTCGCGCCAAACAATCTCCGCGACTCGATGTCGCCGATTTCTTACGCAAAGAAGATCAAAACGGCAAAGAAGTCGGGCTGGTACAAGCCATTCCCGGAACAGAACATGTGCCGTTTAATTTCGATGCGGGGCTATTCACCGAATACTACGCCGCCCGAAACGTCTAGTGGAATCGATTTTGCACTCCTAAATTGGTATCACCAATTTGGAGGGCAACTGGACAATGGATCAGCATAATCATTCTTCGAAGCCGAAGGTGCCGGAGCTTACTGCGGCTGAAAAACTGTTTGTTGAAACTCAAAACCAATGCGCTCTTTGCGGTTCAGCTCTGCAAATCACCGTCGAAACATACTTAGAAGATTATTACCTTCGTGAAGAAGCCGAATGTCCTGTTTGCAATGTCAAAACCCGCGTGAAAAACCATAAAATGCATTAATTCATTGACGGTGTGGCGGGAGAAACTGCCAATTTTTTGACATTCCTGACATTGCCGAAGGCTCGAGAACTCCACCACAAAAAGAAAAGTGACAACACGGCAAAAATCGGCGCAACAAAGAACGCACGCCCCACCCCGAAACGATCAGTAAGCACTCCGAGCAGAATGTGCATCAGCACAATAAACAAACAACTGATGGCAATCGAATTATTCACGGCACGATGCGAATTTTCGGGGAACAACTGCGCGATGTACTCAACGCTAAAACCAAAAACCGGCGCCATAGTCAGGCCGCAAAGCGCGAACATGTCAGGCCGCCAAAATAGCCCAAGGGAGAGAAACGCAATCGTGCCAACAAGCGCCCAGTTAATGATCGAACGCGTGCTCCAGCGGAACTGAAATATCAAAAACACCAGACGGCCAATGAGAAGGAAAAAATAAAATTTAGCTACATTTTGCGCCGCGATCTCCGGCCGATAACCTAGATCTCCACGCAAATAGAGAGCGAGACGGGTTGAAACAGTGAGCTCGGCCAGCGTGTAAAATGACATCATCGAGGCGACAATCCAGAGGCGCCCAGTCGAAGAAATTTTGGCTTCGCGTTCATCTCGCCGGGCGGCATCGCCGTGATTAGCCGCTCTCGAACGCGGCCAAAAACTGACGAAAAACGACGTCAGGACGAACGCCGAACAAAATAAAAATCCCTGCCGCCAAGTGCCTCCAATACGAAAAATATGTGCCGCGAACAATGGAGCCAAAATCGATGAAAACGCGTAGGTAGCATGGAGCCCCGACAGCAAGCGGCGACGCGAGTCCGCGTTAGAGGTTGAATGAGTGGCATCAAGTACGAGCAAATTCTGTGCGACATTGAGCACGCCAAAACCGAGCCCAAAAAAAGCACAGGCCGCGATCATCTGCCAAAACGCGTGAACTTGCGATAAAACCGCAAACCCTCCCGCCATAACGAGCTGACCGACACGCAAAACAAACAGATCACCAAAGCGTTGAACGGATCGCGCGACGACA
>DAIDJH010000016.1 GCA_027451425.1 Bdellovibrionales bacterium
CCAGGCGCGGGTCAGCCTTGAAGCTTCACCCTGGCCCCAGCCCGGCGTCTGGACAGGGCCCCAGCCATCCCGTAAAAGACCGCCCTTCCGCCGGGCCGGCCCGGTAGGGCCCAGGTAGCTCAGTCGGTAGAGCAGCGGACTGAAAATCCGTGTGTCGGCTGTTCAATTCCGTCCCCAGCCACCATCAACGGTGAAGAACCGATGAACCTACTCGAAGAACTCAAAAAAAGCCCATTTGTTTTGGCGCCCATGGCCGCCATTACCGATTGCGCGTTTCGCTCGTTCATGCGCGAAATGGGCGCAGGGGTTGTCACAACCGAACTTGTATCAGCAACCGGCCTTAGACATTCGAGCGAAAAAACCCGCCGGCTTATGCAATTCACCGCCGACCAACATCCCGTGGGAGTACAACTTTTCGGCGATAACCTGGACGATCTACAAATCGCCGCAAAAGAAGTCGAACAATTGGGCGCCGACTTCGTCGATCTCAATTTCGGCTGCCCCGTACCTAAGGTTGTAAAAAAGGGCGCGGGCTCCGCCGCGCTCAAAGATTTGCTGCATCTACGCGATATTGTACGGGCGGTAAAATCGTCGACGCTCCTGCCGGTTACAATCAAAGTGCGCACGGGGTGGGAGCACTCCTCAAGAAACACGCATGAAGTTGCCCAAATTGCGTACGATGAGGGCATCACCTGGGTGACCATTCATGGCCGAACCCGCGCGCAAGCCTACGAGGGCGAAGCCGACTGGAATTACATCGCCGACGTGAAATCACGCGCCCCACTTCCAATCATTGGCAATGGCGACCTCGTGAGCGCTGAAAAGGCCTGCCGGCGATTAGAAGAAAGTCGATGCGATGCTGTCATGATCGGTCGGGGTTGCTTGAAAAACCCCTGGATTTTTCTAGAGGCGCGGGCGTTATGGAATAATAGCCGCGACGTCCTTTCGCTCACGGCGGGGGGCACTCCCCATGTGCAGACGCGCGATTTTATCTGGATGATCGGGCGGCTTCGCGCTCACCTTGAACAGTTTTACAGCGAAGAGCGAATGATCGCCCTACAGGCAAAAAAACTGGCGGCATGGTTTTCAACTGGTTATCCCGGGGCAGCACAGTTTCGCAAAAGTGTTTTTCAAATGACGGCCAAAGCTGACGTTTTTCACTACATAGAAAAATACTTTACATCCCTGGCGGAACAACAGCCGGCCGATACAAGTACAGAGCGTTTTCTCATGGGCGGGCACGGCTGAGAGACGTCATTGGGCCCAGTCAATTGGTGAAAGTTCATTGCCCATCGCGCCCGCCACCGCTTGGCCCATTCACCGGCTGATTGTCCACGGGCGCCCCAGATGATCCCATCACTGCGGCAGGCTTAAGTGCGGGGCCGGGCGTCAACGTCGCAACATTCTGCCACGGAAATAAATCAAGCGCGTTTGTCGCCAGTGTATACTCCGCCTCTGAAATTTTACCCATTCTAAACATGACGTAGCAGAGTTCACGAATGCGAAACTTTGCAAATGCTGTGAGTTTTTTGCGCTCAAATGTGCGCGAATAAACGCGCGGATTCGGTATCAAGTAAGCAAGGTAGGCTGAATCCAGTACGTCAAGCTCCGCCGGCGACTTATTGAAATAATATCGGGCCGCCTCTTTTACTCCGTAAATGCCCGGCCCAAGCTCGATAACATTCAAATATTTTTCAAGAATTTTATTTTTTGTAAGAAGCGCCTCAATTTGCACAGTCAGATAGGCTTCACGCAATTTTCTAAGAATTGTTCGATCCTTAGACAAAAACACATTCTTTGCAAGCTGCTGTGTGATGGTTGACCCTCCCCGAACGATTCGGTGAGTTTCAAGGTCTTTGTCAAAAGACTCGTGTATCTGTGACCAATCAAACCCGTGATGCCAATAGAAATTCGCGTCTTCAGATGCAATCACGACAGAGCGAAAAATAGAGCTAATTTGGCCGAGCGGGACGTAATTTGAATTTTTCGGACACAGCCAAACTTTATACATAGACGTTCGCATGCAATGTTCAATTTGTGCGACGTTTGGAGTTGTCAAAATCAACCAAACAACAAATGTTACGGCTATGGTTAAGGCTGCCGCAAAAATCTTTAAAATTGGTTTCACAATCGTGGAGTTCACTTCAACAGCCCTTGCGCGCGCATCCACGCCACGCTGTCACGAACCGCTTCGCGCGCCGGGCGCGGATGAAAATCGAGCTCCCTTGTCGCCTTGGCATGATCAAACCAGTGAAAGAGAATGGACGCTTGTGCCGACTCAGAGCTCACCGGTCCTTTTTTGCCAACGCGTTCAAGTGTTGCAGCCGTAAAAGCGAGCATATGTATTGCGAAATTGGGTAAATAAATCGCAGGCGCCTTGATGCCGGCGGTATCGGCGATTTCAGAAAATAACTTCTTAATCGTCCAATTCTCTCCCGACAAAATATAACGCTCTCCCGCCCGCCCGTCTTCAATCGCACGAATGGCGGCCTTAACCACGTCGGCGACATGAACAAGGCTCACCCCACCAGAAGTATAAAACGGAAACTCCCCACGCGCGACTTTGAGTTGCGTCGAACGGCTACCTTTTTTCGCATCACCCGGGCCGTATATGTTGGACGGATTAAGAATAACGGCATCGACGTCGCCTCGGCGACTTGCTTCGGCCACGAGCTTTTCGGCTTTTCGCTTGGTTTCAAAATAACCGAGGTTGAGATGCGCCAAATTGTAGGGCGAATTTTCGTTCAGCGGGCTTTTGCCGTCAAAACTTGCTCCGACCGCCGCGACGGAGCTGAAATAAATAAGTCGTCGCACTTTGGCGCTTTTGCATGCATGGAGCACGTTCGCCGTACCCGTGACATTGACTTCTTCCATCCGGGCACGATCGCTTTTTTTGTAACCAACAAAACCCGCGAGATGAAAAACGATTTCAACGCCATGAAGGGCGCGTTCGAGCGCCAATGGTTCAAGAATATCGATTCTTTGCGAATGAACGTCATGGCTTTCATTTAGGAGTGCGCGCGTGAGCCACTCCCCAACAAAACCACTTGCCCCCGTGACAAGTATTTTCATTGCGTGAGCTCTTTTATTGACACTTCGTCACCCCGGCGAAAGAGGTTGTTTATAGCGTCATCGGTTATCGCAAGCAAGCCCTGTCGGGCGTTGTCTCATGCAAGCACCCTGCACTTGCAAGGCCAACTGCGTATGCTACAAACAAAAGCCATGATCCGCCGCCTAAAACTTCTTATAAGACTGATCGCTCGGGGTGACATTCGCGGCCTGACAAGGGCCACTAGTCTTGCTCTTTTAACCACGCTTGAAGGCGAGATGTTCAAAAGGCTTTTTCGCTTGAATCGTCGTTCGCTCGCGCCACGCAAGCTTGTTCGCGTTCGCGCCGCTCCGCCAAGAGTTTCGATTGTTGTGCCGAATTACAATCACGCGCCTTACCTCGCAAAGCGACTTGAGTCGATCTACAACCAAACCTACAAAAATATCGAAGTCATTTTGCTTGACGACTGTTCAACCGACAACAGTCGCGAAATTTTAACGGCATATGCGGCGCTTCACCCCAAAATAACGAAAGTGGCTTTTAACGAAGCAAATGTCGGCTCACAAAATTGCCAATGGGCAAAGGGAATCTCGCTCTGCACGGGCTCTCTTATCTGGATTGCCGAAAGCGATGATTATTGCGAGCTCGATTTTTTAGAAAAACTCATCCCGCATTTTGAAGACGAGTCGGTGATGCTCGCCTACTCCCGCACGGTTTTTATAAACGAAAATGATGCGCCCTTTTGGAGCACCGAAGACTATCTCGCGAACCTCGACAAAGACCGTTGGCTAAAACCCTTTGTTAATTCCGCGGCTAGCGAGGCGAAAAATTATTTTTCAAGAAAAAATCTGATCTGCAACGCAAGCAGCGCGCTTTTCCGCAGACCGGTGAACTTGCCATTGCTAAAAGACCATTCGTGGCTCGATTTAAAAATTTGCGCGGATTGGATTTTTTATTTGAACGTCATGCGCGGCGGGGCCATTGCTTATACAACCGCCACGACCAACTATTACCGCCGTCACAAAACGAACATCTCGGTTGCAACTTATTCAAAAGACTTTTACTACCACGAGCACCAGATCGTCGGCGAAGTTCTTGCCCGCCTCTACAATATCGACGATGCGGCAATCGACGCTCTATACAATAAAGCGATGAGCGACTGGTTCGCCAATTGCTCCGACAAGAATTTTAGAGACTTTGAAGACCTGTTTGATAAGCACGCGGTTTCGGCCTGCCGCAAAGATTACAAACCAAATATCGCGATCTGCAGCTACGCTTTCACCAGCGGTGGGGGTGAAACGCTGCCCATTCATCTGGCAAATGCTCTTAAGCGACGCGGCTACTCGATCACTTTTATCAATTTCGATCTTGGCAATCGCATCGCCGGCATTCGAAATTTACTCTCAGCCGACATCCCCGTGATTAATTTAGTTGATGCGCTCGTAACTGATAAAATTGTGGCCCTGCGCGCGGCGATTCAAGATTTTCATCTCGACGTCATTCACTCGCACTATCGCCGCATCGATCAATTGATAAACCGATATTGTTCCGACTTGCACTTAAAACACGTGGTCACGCTTCACGGCAGCTACGAACTTTTGGCTGATCATAAGCTTGAAAAAACCCTCGACGATTTAGACAAATCGGTGTCAGCGTGGGTTTATGTGGCAAAAAAAAATCTGTCGCCATTCATAAAATCCGGCCACTATGATGAGTCGAAATTTTTTAAGATCGACAACGCGCTCGAGTCGCGATCAACCGGCAAAGTGACGCGTGGGGAGCTGGGCCTGCCCGATTCCGCATTTGTCGCGTGTCTGGCGAGTCGTGCGATCCCAGAAAAAGGCTGGCGCGAAGCGATTGATGCCGTGAACCGCGCGCGCGAAACTTCGCAAAAAGATATTCATTTGTTATTGATCGGCGAGGGCCCGCTGTACGATGAACTCAAGCGCGAAAGTCTCGCCCGGCATATTCACCTACTTGGCTTTCGCGAAAACGTGCCCGAATATTTCCATCTCAGTGACATCGGCCTTTTGCCCTCGTATTTTGCGGGCGAAAGCTTTCCGCTCGTTCTTGTGGAGTGTCTTCTTGCCGGCCGTCCCGTGATTGCAAGCGACATCGGCGAAATTCGCGATATGCTCACTGTTGTGAAAGCAACCGATGCAATTGCCGGAGCAAATGACCGCGCCACTGATGAAATCGCAGCCCAAGCATACGGCAAAATCGCGGGTACCGTTTTTTCGCTTGAAAACGGCCGTGTGCCCATTGCAACGCTCGCGAAAATTCTCGCAGAATATGCGTCTAACTCCACGCTACTTACCGACAAAACTCGCGTTGTAAAAACTGTCGCCGCAAAATTCAACATCGACCAGATGGCTGAACGATATGAGAGGGTTTATTGCCAATAAAGCACTTCACGTTTTTTTCAAATCATGATAGTAACCATGCCACAATTCTCTTGGGGGGCATGTGCGGCGCCAAACAAATTCGAAGGCTAAGACGGGGTCAAACAAGAAATTACCGCGCGAAGTGCGGCGACCGGCTGACCTCCCCGCCACTTATGGCGCACTCAGCAATGTTCGTAACGAGCTTATAAGCGAAATCGCATCGGTTCGCACCGCACTCAAAGGCGAGATAGATTCAGTCCGTACAGAGCTCAAGGGCGAGATAGATTCAGTCCGTACTGAACTCAAAGGCGAGATAGATTCAGTCCGCACTGAACTCAAGGGCGAGATAGATTCAGTCCGCACTGAACTCAAAGGCGAAATTGGATCCGTTCGTACAGAGCTCAAATCTGAAATGACGAGACAATTTGCCGCAGTAAACTCAACGCTTGAACAAATAAAGGCGACAAACAGTCGCATGCTGGGCCTAATTGAGGAGCAAACCTCAATCAATCGCGCTTCATTTGAGGGCGCCGAAGCGGTGCGCATACAACAAGACGTTCTCGCAAAACGCGTCGACGCTCTTGAAGAATTTCAGCACGACATCTCAAAGCGCCTGAAAACAACTTAGCGGTCGCAACCGAGGGTTGTGGTAAACATGTAATGGCGCACGCCATGTCCGAAAGCAAATTTATTGCACTTAAAAATCTTCGGAACTACAACAAATGCATGTCTAAACCCATTTCACCGGCTGATCTAGAGTTCATTCTCGAAAAGCTCACGCCTGAGTTGTCGGGCTTTAAAAACGAAACTGTTTTGCTCACTGGCGCGACAGGTTTTTTCGGCAAGTGGCTTACGCAAACTCTGATCGCGGCCCAAGACAAATGGCAGCTCAATAATTCGTTTTTTATTCTCACTCGTGACCGCGATCGTGTTTCGTCGGAATCCGCGTGGCTCCGCGAGAGAGCTGACGTTCATTTTTTACAGCAGGATATTCGCGCGTTTGAGTCGAGCCAATCGTTTTCGACGATCATTCACGGCGCTGTCTCAGCCAGTAAAGATCTCAACGATAATCAACCTTTGGTTATGTTTGACACCATCGTCGCCGGCACAAAACAAGTTTTAAAACTGGCGGAGCGCGGTGGTTGCAAACGGCTTTTGCTCCTCAGTTCTGGCGCCGTATACGGGGAGCAGCCTTCAGAAATATCCCACGTCGATGAAAATTATCGCGGGGGGCCCGACCCGCTTTCAAAAAATTCGGCATACGGCGAAGCAAAACGCGTATCTGAATTTTTGTGCGCCGAAACAGCGTCGAGATCACGTTGCGCAATTAAAATCGCCAGGTGCTACGCATTCGTTGGGCCGTACCTGCCGCTAGATACACATTTCGCCGCGGGCAATTTTATGAACGCGGTTTTGCGTGGTGAACCGATCCGCATCGGAGGCGACGGCACACCACTGCGCTCATACCTCTACTGTGCCGATCTTGCGGTATGGCTCTTTAAAATTTTGTTCAATGGGTCGCCAAACGTGGCCTATAACGTCGGATCCGACCACGCTGTCTCGATACTTGAACTTGCGCAGCTCATTCATGAATTGGGTTGCACGATCGATCCCAAACGCCGAAACCTGAGGGAGCCAATCACTGTAGCGCAAAAGGCCCCGCGAACTGAAATCGGGCAGCCCCAAATGCACGCCAAACGGTTACAATATGTCCCCTCGATTGCGCGTGCCAAAACTGACCTTGGCTTATCGGTATGGACTCCGCTACAATCAGCGTTTCAAAAGACCTTGGGGTGGTATGGTGGAGCGTCTAATACGAAATGATTGGCAATTACGGCTAATTATAGGTGGGCGCCTTATCTTCAGAGCGACGTAAATAAAGCGTCCACTGGTCATCGCTAGCGGCAATTTTGAAATCGCGTTCAAGTGTCGGGCCGTAGAGTTTTTGAATGGTCGCAAGAGCAATGACAAATCCAGAGCCGAAAAGCTTTGGCAATAAAACTGCGTCTGCACCGCCAAAAACGATTGCGGGTTTCGGAAAGTAGGTTTTATTAAATACAATTCCATAATCCCAAAAAATTGGCGAACCGGGCGCCGGGGGCCATCGCATCGCAAATGAATACGGATCGGTAAAGTCAAAAGTTAATACACGCGAATTCGGAGGCACCTTAGCTTTCAAAATTCTTACAGCATCGTTAACCTTGCCAACGTACCCTTTCGGCAGGTGCGGGTCACCGCCATCGCCGATTACAATCATGTTTTTTAGAGGTAAAGATGAAAATCTCGGCAGTTCTTTATCTAAGCGCAATATCCGCGTATTTTTGAAAGCAAATATAAACCCACGTACATCTCGTATTTCTTTTGTACCCAAACAGAAAAAGAGAATTGCAAGCAATGGATAGCGCAGTACCCGGGCCGAGGAACCAGGCCAATATCTATGCAAAAACATTGGCAACAACTCCACAAGTTCTGCGAATAAGTAAATGGCGCAAAAGCAATCAAACGGCACTTCAGGAAACTGCCTTACGGGGGGGCTCGTCACGAACAAAAAGCCGCATGTTCCGACCAGAACGACCGACGTTGCCGTAAAATCTAAAAGTACCCGCCGCCAATTCGGGCTATTTTTAATTAGCGAATTTAATCCAGCAGCAAGAATAATCAATGAAAACAAACGCCAAAAATAACCGAGTACGGTGCGCATTGACATTAATGTACGAGACCGCACATGGCCCGCCATCGAATAATCGGCAATCACACTTAACGGATTCGTATGCGAAAATACTAATACAGCTATTGCTACAACAAGTGCCCCAATTGCTATCTTGAGAACATCTTTGACGCCCGCCCTGCGCTTAATCACCGCAAGCACCACAATTGGCACTGCCGCAAAAGCGTAGCTAATCTTCAAAAACGCCAACATTCCAACAATGAGCCCCGCAAGCAAACGCTGAAAACTTCGAAATTTGGCCTGGGCGCCCCCCCTCCTTGCCCTATCCCCCAACAGCACGGCGAGCGCAACGATACCAATTAATGCCATTCCATAATGGTCGAAAGAGATAGCATAAGAAATGCCCGTTGATGGGAAACCAATGTGTCTCGGCGTGCACGCAATGAGTCCAGCTATGACAATTGTAATTGCTAATAGGGAATTGGAAACGCGTCGGTAAAGTACAAGATAGGAAAATGCCGTGACAGTTATAAGCCAAAGCGCTGATGAAAATGCGAGCACATTTGCAGTTGCACCGAATAGCCGAATCCCTATTGCTGGAAAGACAAAATTAAGAATGCCGAGGGGAGAATAGAAATCCCGGCTAGGTACATAGCCATGTAGCAGCTTCCATGCACCAGTCAGCGGCATAAAGGCATCGTGACCAAAAAGTGTCTGAGCAAAAATGCCGAATTGAAAAATATGAATTGCAAGAGAGACATTTATTGCAATTGCGATGAAGGGTAAAAAATCTCCCGCACATAGCATTCTTGTCAGACGTGACACTGCGTATTACCTCGACCTGCTTTTCGCACCGTTTATCGGGATAACGTAACGAGGATCTGTATTAAATAGTCCAACAAGCCCGCGGTAAATTTTATAAGTCATCATCCCATTATGGGTTAGGTGATAACTATTGCCTTCGTATGATATATTTCCTGTAACAATTTGCTCGTGTAGCCGCTTGCCGACAGCATCATTTCGCTCGATAAACCCTCGATAAAACCAGTCTTCAATTTGTGGCTTGGTCGCACCGTTGCTCCCAGCCGCCTCAACTGAACTTAAGATATAAAGTGAAATTGATCGATCTAAGAGAGATGGGATTGTTATAATGAATGCATACCCTAAAAGAGCGAATATCAAAATGGCCAGCGGGATTCGCCCAGCATGCCAACTGCTCGGCGAACTGCCTCTTCGAGTCACAAAAACCACCCAGATGAGCACGTAAAAAAATACGGTAAAGCCCAAGCAGATTAGACCATCATAAAAAACAATGCGCGCGTCTATAATGTGTCGATCGGCTATATATAGAAACAAAAACCCCGTAAAAAGCAGCAAGGCTGAAATACCGGTTTTCAACACTTCGATAAAGCCGGCTTTCAACATTAATCCGCCTCGCAAAACTTAATAATTCTCGGGTTTATCACTGATTAACATCAGGCCTGTACTCTGTCAAAAACAGAAATCCTATGTGAATTTGTTTATGGCCATTCTATTTTTAAACTCTCGAAATATTGGGCCGGGCTTGAACAGTAACTTTACCCGTTTCGTTTTGCCATCTGAATGAAACTTCGTTGCTTAATCTTTGCAGAAATTCACGGCGCCCGTATCGACTAATTAGTGCTCGGCACATAAGTTTGCTGGTCGACCAAATTCCATTACTTCTGCAATAGACCATAAGCGCCTGAATGCCCAAACGCATTTTTGTTTTCTTGGGCAATACAGATAACGGATACCGATCAAGCCGAATCGCATTTTTGTACTCCACCAGCGAGGCTCGTGATTGAGAAATTTCAATAAACTTATCGAGTTGCTGCCAAAATTTATCAAATTTGGCGATATAGTTTTCGCGATAGGCTTTAACTCCGGCCCGAGCCAAATCTATCGAATCGGCGTCTGCTGAAAAGCTTATCCCATTTGTTGTAAGTTCGGTTTCGGCAATTTGTCTTTTGAAATGCTCATTTTTAAACATAACAACCGGGCACCCGCATAGAACGGCCTCAAGAGCAATGGCGGAGTTCTCGTAACAATACAAAACCTCAGATGTTTGAAGAATATGAATGATTTGCTTTAGCGACTGAGAATCGGGCCGGTCTCGCGTTATTTCTATAAATTCGCCACTCACACCAAAATATTCGCCACGATGATAGTTGCGATACTTACCCGCATAAACCGCAACGCCTTTTCGAATTGTGCCAGAAGCCGGCGGTTTAAAAATTCTGGGATCTGAAATGGGGATAAATAAACAAAATCCTTCTTCATTTGGACCTTTCAGATCTTCGGAGTAGTAAATGAGCTGCTCTGTGCTATCAAAACTTGTGGGCCCACCCAAGTGACCAGGATAATTTAATATATAGCGAACGACGTCCGGCGCCGCCAAGGGATTGCCGTGAATCGTCTCCGGGTAAACAACAATTGGTGTGCGCCCTTCGGAAAAATGCAAATTCACAATCCTCGAATCTAAAATAGGCAAATTAAATGCCGGATGTGTCGCGGGCAGTTCTCTTGGCTTTAAGCTCGTTACAATGTAGGTCTCGTAACCTCTTGAGCGCAGCGCTCGCGCCAACACATGAAGTGTTCGAACTCCAGCTGACATGCGGGTGTACGGAGGCGCTACGATGTAATACGGGTTTGAAATTGGCGGCAATAGCGCGTCAATGGAGCTCATTCTGCCCGACCTGCTATAAAGTTCTCAATCACATTGGGTAGGTCTTGAGGTCGCTCACAAAATACTTTGACGCCGGCATCCGCAAGTTCCGAACGCAAACCATACCCCCAAAGCACGCCAATGCAGGGGACGTGATGCATTCGCGCGCCAATTGCGTCATATTTAGTATCCCCAACCATAATTGTCTGTTCAGGTTCAAGATTTTCGACATTTATGGCATGAGCGATTATATCTTCTTTCTTCGCACGCGCTCCGTCGAGCTGGGCCCCGTATACTTTTTCAAAAAATGGACTCAAGTTAAATTTATTTATTATCCGCTCGGCAAATGGCTGGGGCTTGGACGTTGCGACAAAGAGTCTGCGATCCTTCTTTCGCACGCAAGATAGTGCGTCAACGACACCTCGATAGATGATATTTTCAAAAAGACCAACTTCAGCATACCGCGATCTAAACAATTGAACCGCTTGGTTAGTTTTTCCGTTGTCGTTATTAAATAATCGCAAAAAACTTTCTTCGATGGGCGGGCCGATGAACGAATTGAATTCGCTCGTGGCTGGTACTTCCAGCCCCATGTTTTCCAAAGCATAAGTAATACAACCCACTATGCCCCGTTTAGGATCAGTAAGCGTACCGTCTAAATCGAAAAGAATCGTCACAAGATTAGTCCACCTTGTTATCAATCGATTCCGCGCAAAGTGGCACAATCATATTAGCTCTCAAATCGTCTCTAGAAAGAAATGGCGCCATATCTTCGAGCGGTGCTGTCACCATCCGCCCGTCGGGCAACTTTCTCGATGAAAGTTTCGGCGCGAATTGTTGATTTAGGTCAAGGCTGATCTCGCAGAGTGTCGGAACTTTCGCGGTAAGCACGCTCTGAATGGTCCCTCGAAGCTCATTATGGTTGGCTGCCCGTAGATATGCGAAGCCAAAAGCGGCGGCGATTTTTTGAAAGCTTGGAAAGCTGAGTTTGCTCTCCTCACCACATCCCACAATATTATCAGGAAAGTAATTACGCTGAGTTTGCCTAATCGAATGATAGCCTTGATTGTTTAGAACGAAGATATGAATCGGCAGACGGTTTGTTATAATCGTCTGAAGCTCCTGCAAATTCATCATTATGCTACCATCACCGGCTATGCATATAACCCAGTCCTTTGCGCGCAAACCAACAGCTGCCCCCACGGCTGCGGGTAGGTCATAGCCCATAGATGCGCACCCGGCGTTCGTGTAAAAACGCTGTCCCTTTTTGAGGTACGCCGCCTGAAAAGCCACAACTGATGCCGTGCCATCTCCCGCGACTACAACTTGATTCTCGGGCAGTTGCTGAAAAAGCTCGTCGGCAAATACGTATGGATTTATCGCCTTAGTGTTTCGATATTCGGGCAGAACCACGGGATAGCGGTCCTGACGCACCTTGCACCACCTCAAATAGGACTCGTGTTTATTCTGCGCGCTAGCCTCGAACGGAATTGACTTCATCACACGAAAAAATGATTGCAACGAGGCATGTATTGGTAAATCTATTTTTAGTGTGGGTTTTCGCAGTTCAGCCTCATCGATATCTACCATAACTTTGTAGGCATCGCGCGCAAACGAACCCCAGTTGAAGCTGATCTGACGAATCGCCAGTCGACAACCAAGGATTAACAAAAAATCAGAGTTTTGGACGGCAAAATTACCTGGCCGATCACCAACCGCACCAGGCCGGCCCACGTAAAGACGATGGTCATTCCATAAAAGATCGTGTGCATTCCATGCTGTTGCAACAGGGATCCCAAGACGCTCGGCAAATTGCAAAAATTCAGTCTCTTGCTTTGAAACACGAACGCCGGTCCCCACCAAAATAACTGGTCGCTCGGCTTGATTAAGTCTTTCCAAAATCAGCTCGCAGCTTTTCTTGAGCGCCCCGTCATCGGGCAGTTGCGGAATACTTTCGTCATTTTTTTGATCGTAGACTTTCTGCGAATCGGGGTCGATGCTCGCCGCCTGCACATCGATCGGAATGTCTAACCACACCGGCCCAGGTCTACCAGCTGTACAAAGATGCCACGCCTTCTCCATATGATATCGGATTTCCGCAGGATCTTCTACCGTTACTGCATACTTGGTAATTGTCGCCGCCATTTTGGTGATATCGACTTCCTGGTCGCCAAGCTGGCGAAGCGGAAGATTAGTTCGATGAACAAGAGTCTCACGTTTCGCTTGGCCTGAAACAATAAACATCGGGATGGAATCGACATATGCCCCAAATACGCCGTTTAATGCGTTAATTCCGCC
>DAIDJH010000017.1 GCA_027451425.1 Bdellovibrionales bacterium
ACCGCAACCCGTGGACCGGATTTGATTTTTCCTTCACGTTCTTCGACATTTTTTCTCGACACGGCTTTTGTCCAGTCTGCCGCAGCTCCCGACAAAAACTCTTGTTTGGACCGCTCGATGAGCCTGCGCGCTTCATCTTTTGCCGCCGCTTCATTTTCACCACGTACAATAGCACCCCATTGCGTGCCGGATTCTCGCAAGTGTAAAACCATGGCTCGCGTATCAACGGCAGTTAGCATGGGCACACCCGCGTTTTGCAACCGACGCCGCCATTCGGAATCACGCGCACTATTTTGCAGGTCGAGACAGATAAACCCGTGAATCCAAATTTTTTTTGATTCCCAAAAGCGATCGGCAACGCCATAGTTACCTTGTTGCGTGGCCGTCAGGACCAAAATCTGGGAGTAATACGACGGATCAGTTGCCATTTCTTCATATCCCGAGTGAGAAGTGTTGAACACCACCTCGCCAGCCCGTGCCGTAGTCCCATGAACTTCCCCGCGAAATGTTAAACCGTTATCCAGAACAAGAAAGCCGTTCATATTCGGCCCCCCGCTCGCACAGCTTGCGCAAGCATCCCAGACATGACAGACGCACGGATGTACACGCCATTTGTAACCTGATCGTGAATCGCACAACGAGAATCGCTTAAAATCTCTTCGCTCAAATCTTCGCCCGCCACGAATGGCCCCGGGTGCATAATTATAGCCTCGGCACGCAACGGCATGAGATTTTTTTTATCAAGACGAAAGTCGTGTGACTGAATAGTGTGGTCAGCGCCGTGCGCTTTCGCATGCCGCTCCTTTTGCACACGCAGTCCGATGCAAACTGTCGCCCATTCGGCAGCCTCGCGCAAACTGCCAAATTTTTTAGCCTTCGCCCAAGCTTTATCCTCTGGCACCCATTGTGTCGGAGCTGCAACCGCCACTTCGGCACCCATCATTTCAAATAACGCCAAGCCTGATCGCGCCACACGACTATGCGCCACATCGCCGACGTAAACAATTCGCTGCCCTTCAACATCCCCTAATTTTTCAACCACCGTCATCGCATCGAGCAGCGCCTGAGTGGGGTGCTCACCTTGACCATCGCCGGCATTGATCCACGGGATTTGACTCGCACGCAGCGTTTCAGCCACACGCACATCTCCGCCATGGCGGCACACCAACAGATTCGGCCCCATGGCCAACAAATTCGCCAGCGTTTCGTGTAAACTTTCGCCTTTTTTAAGACTTGTGGAGTCGTCCGCCGCAAACGTCACCGGTTTGATCCCCACGCGATGGGCGGCAATTTCAAAACTCGTTCGTGTCCGAGTGGAGGGTTCAAAAAACGCAAGCAGCACGATCGCCGACGGATGCACCTCTAATGATGGACTCGCCGCAAACCCACTTCGCTTAAAATGAAATGCCTGTTCGATGATTTTTTGAATTTGTTGCGGCTGAAGATCTCTTACCGAAGCAAGAGCTTGCGGATAGGCGGACATCAAAAGTAGATCTAACGTGAACAAGCCAAACCAGTCAATCTATTCGGCTATCCGACGGGCTAACGCAGTAAATCTAAAAATCAATTTGAACCAGATTGAGCGCCACCTTCGGTGACGTCATCAATCGCGACAGCCGAGCCTCTGAATTTGGCAACTGTGAGGCTGGGAATGCGGAATCGCGCGCAAGCCTGGGGTCAACACCATTGTACAGATTAATCGCACGTTGCAAGTGCGCTTGCGCATGGCCACCAACGATAATCCCCGAGACCCACGGGATCAAAAATGAAAGCCAAAACACTCCGTCATTGTAAGTATTGTTGGCCGAGCTGACGATGCCGTACGTGAGCGCAAGCCCAAGCGCTCCCCAATTGAGATACGGAAACCACGTGATCAAATCTTGATATTGGTTATATTCATATTGCGCATTCGGATTTGTGGCAAACGTGTCGCCAAAATCGTACCGCGCCAACCAAAAAGAGCTATCGATTTCTTTACCATTCGCGATGTACGCCCCATGTGTGGAGCTAAAAAATATTCTCGGAGAACTGTCGTTCGGCATTGAATAGCTCTGTGCAAAAGCCGATATCGGCGCCAACCCAATTGCCAAAACTAAAATTGTCGAAATTGCTTTACTCATTTTTACCTCAAACCATGCCGCCGATCAGAGTACCACCGTCACCGCGCCCTAAGCAACATGCGATGCCGGCGCAAGTGCGATTCATATCCGCCTTGTTCACGCGGCCGCCACGCAAACGATAAACCGATCAGAAAAATACGCGCCTCAATCGCGCGATCGGGAATTGCCCCCCAGTGCCGTGAATCTTCACTAAAATCGCGATCATCGCTGAGAGCAAAAAAACTGTGCGGCGGCACAACATAGGGGCCAAAATCAGGCGTTGGTTCATTTGAAATTAAAATTGTATAGCCCGGTTCGCCCGGGCTTTTCTCATTGAGCGCCACCACGTGCGCCTGAGCGCGAATCACCGATGAAATGTGTGCACGGCTGAGCGAGTAGTTCGCCACACGCCCGTTCACGATTAATCGTTGCTGGCGAATTTCAATTCGATCCCCGCCAATCCCCACCACGCGTTTCACGCACAGCCTAGCGCCGTCAGAAGCGGGGCAATGAAAAACAACAAGCTCCGACCGATAAGGCGTCGTCTGACCGTAATGAATTCCTGTTAGCGGAACTGTAATGCCGTAAGGCAACTTGTAGCCAACGAGAAAGTCACCCATGCGAAGAGAAGGCTCCATGGTGAGATCAGTCATTCGGTAAGTTGATATGACAAACGATCTCAGTACAAAAGCGAACAAGACGGCGAGTAGCAACGCTTCGGCATATTCGCGAAGCAAGTGCAGTACCGAATCGCGCAATTCCCTGCCAAAATCACGAAACATAGGAGCCCGTCTCCCGTCACTCTATTTGATGAATCAACCCGTGCCAACGAATGTACCGCGGATCACACAAAAAATCGACTTGCGACAACGTCACTGAACATCCCATCCATACCCATGTCGCTTGACCAATTAAATTTTTTAGTGGGAACTCTCCCCAATACCGGCTGTCGCGCGAACGGTCGCGGTTATCACCCATCACAAAAAGTTCCCCTGCCGGCACAACAATTTCCGATTGAGGGTAGTGATAATCGCCTCGCTCGAGGATCTCCCAATGATTGTGCGCGCCCAATTGTTCACGAAACGCCCGAAGATTCGCCGGTGGCTCTTCAAGTTCGGCGGGCGTCCAACCACTTGGGAGCGCCACCTCTTTATCAACGACCGGCTGGCCGTTGATTTTAAGTTCGCCTGATTCAGTGTATTCAACGCGATCGCCCGGCAAACCCACCACGCGTTTGATGAGGTAGTAGTCGTCTTGATCGACGGAGCGAAACACGACGACATCGCCACGCTTGGGCACGTTTGGCCCGACCAACCATTTTTTGGTGAACGGCACCCGTAACCCATAAGCGAATTTTTTGACAATGATATGGTCGTTCACGAGAAGCGTCGGAATCATGCTCCCTGAGGGAATGACAAACGGCTCAAACAACATCCAGCGAAAAAATAGGTATGCTAAAATAGCCAAACCAAAAAGTGCGAGGCTACCGCCGAAACTTGCACGTCGATCTCGTAATGTCTTTTGTTCGCTCACAAGCTATTCCATAACGGGGTGAAAAAACCGTCGCCAACGGATTGTCGCCGGATTGCAAATAAACGTCACAACCGGCAACGTCGTCTCACAACTGAGCCACACGAACATCGCTCGACCAACCAGATAATCGCGTGGCACGAATTTTTGAGTGCGCCAGTAGCGACTGTCATTTGAATTGTCACGATTGTCACCCATGACAAAATAGCTATTGGGCGGGACTGTCACCGGACCAAAAATCGAATCGGTCTTGCCTTTTTTCAGTAGGACTGAAAACGATTGGTGATCTAACGTCTCTGCAAACTCGTCATATTTCGAAAGCGCGTCGGACCCATCACCGGGAAAATCCGCATCGCGAAGCCATGCAAAATCGCTTTTCTGCACAGGCCCTGGAATTTCATTTTTGATCAGCTCGTCGTTGATATAAAGGTTACCGTTTTCGTAATAAATTTTGTCACCCGGCACACCCACGATGCGTTTGATATAAAAAATCGACGGGTCATCGGGGTAACGGAATACCACAACCTCGCCCCGCTTCGGGTCGGCGAATTTCACCAACCAATGGTCGGTGAACGGTAGTCGCAAACCGTAAATGAATTTATTTACAAAAATATGATCGTGCACAAGAAGCGTCGGTAGCATGCTGGGCGAGGGGATAACGTAAGCCTCCATAAACGCCCAGCGGATCGTGAGCGCGATAAGAATCGCCACTAAAAACGAGCCCGCTCCCTCGGTCCAAAACTGTTTAGAGAAAAGTTTTTTCATCGCTTTGTCAGCTTCACGAGAACGCTAATCTTCAACTTTCAAAATCGCCAAAAACGCTTCTTGCGGAACTTCAACCGTCCCCACCTGCTTCATGCGCTTTTTGCCTTCTTTTTGCTTTTCAAGAAGCTTGCGCTTTCTAGATATATCACCGCCATAACATTTTGCTGTCACGTCTTTTCGTAATGCACCGAGGGTTTCGCGTGCAACAATTTTGCCGCCGATCGCCGCTTGAATGGCAACCTGAAACTGCTGCCTTGGTATCAACTCTTTGAGTTTTTCACAAAGCTGCCGCCCTTTGCGCTCGGCCTGAGTGCGGTGAACAATGATCGAGAGCGCGTCCACCGGTTCGTTGTTGAGGAGAATATCCATTTTCACAAGCTCGGACGGATCGAAACCGATAAGCTCATACTCCATCGATGCGTAGCCCTTTGAAATCGATTTGAGCTTGTCATAAAAATCCATCACAATTTCGTTGAGCGGAATCTTGTATTCGATGATAACTTTTTTGTCAGTGATATACTCCATTTTGATTTGCGTGCCCCGCTTCGTTTCGCACAACTTGAGCAGTCCGCCAATAAATTCAGTCGGAGTGTGAATCGTCACTTTTACTATCGGCTCTTCGAGATGTTCAATTTGGGATGCATCCGGCAAATCGGCCGGGTTTTCGAGTCGCATCTCATGCCCATCCGTCGTGAACACTTTGTAAACAACCGACGGTGCCGTAGAAATCAGATTCAAATTGAATTCGCGCTCGAGCCGTTCCTGCACCACTTCCATATGGAGCAATCCTAAAAATCCACAGCGGTAGCCAAAACCAAGCGCATTGGATTTTTCAGGCTCAAAAGATAAACTTGAATCATTGAGGGCTAGTTTTTGTAAAGCTTCTTTGAACGCTTCAAAGTCCGAAGTGTCGACTGGAAAAATTCCCGAAAACACCATCGGCTGAATGCGCTTAAACCCCGCGAGCGGTTCCGTCGCCTGTTCGTACTTCACCGATTTTACATGCGTCACGGTGTCACCAACGCGCACATCGCGGATGTCTTTAATTCCGCAAATAACAAAACCCACTTCGCCAGCATCCAGTTGGTCGAGTTGAACGGCATGCGGAGTAAAAACGCCGAGCCGCAAGACCTCGTATTCTTTACCGGTGTCCATAAACCGCACGCGGTCGCCCTTGCCGATCGTACCGTCGACCACACGACAAAGCACAACCACTCCCTGATACGAATCGAACCATGAATCGAAAACAAGCGCGCGCAGGGCTTTGGCTCGATCGGCCGTCGGCGGAGGGATACGCTCGATAACCGCCTCAAGAATATCGTTGATGCCGATGCGCTCTTTCGCCGATGCGAGGATGGCGTCTTTGGCATCAAGGCCAATTGCGTCTTCGATTTGTTTTTTAACTCCTTCAGGATCGGCCGATGGTAAATCTATTTTATTGATGACAATTTGAATGGCGAGATCGTTTTCAAGCGCGAGATACACGTTGGCGAGCGTCTGCGCCTCAACCCCTTGAGCCGCATCGACGACAAGGAGCGCGCCTTCGCATGCCGCAAGGGAGCGCGAAACTTCATAAGCAAAATCCACATGCCCGGGAGTATCGATCAAATTGAGTTGATAGGTTTTGCCGTTTTTTGCATTGTAATTAAGGCGCACCGTCTGCGCTTTGATCGTAATCCCGCGTTCACGTTCAAGATCCATATTGTCGAGAAATTGCTCTTTTTTTTCACGCTCAGAAATCGCGCCCGTTTGTAAAAGAAGTCCATCGGCAAGCGTCGACTTACCGTGGTCGATATGGGCGATAATAGAGAAATTTCGAATTAGTTCGGGTTGCATCCGCTCAGTCTAACAGGCTTTCTACGGCTCTAGAACGCATTTCTAGGGCTATTTCAACATCGACTTAAGAGCTTCGACCTTGTCGGTGCGCTCCCAAGTAAATTCAGGCTCCGAGCGGCCGAAGTGACCGTAGGCCGCCGTTTTTCGATAGCGCGGTTTCAGAAGATCAAATTGGCGGATGATATTGGCGGGCTTCAAACTCCAAATTTCACGAACTGCCGTCTGCAATTTCGCCAAATCCACTTTAGCTGTGCCATAGTCATTGATCATAACGCTCACCGGATCCGCTACGCCGATTGCGTAGGCCAACTGAATCAGACAGCGATCGGCAAAACCACTAGCCACAATATTCTTGGCAATGTGGCGAGCCGCATATGCCGCCGACCGATCCACCTTTGACGGATCTTTACCCGAAAAGGCCCCCCCGCCGTGTGCGCCGTGGCCACCGTAGGTATCAACGATAATTTTTCGCCCCGTGAGCCCGCAATCCCCGTGGGGACCACCAATCACAAAACGCCCCGTTGGATTGATATGAAATTGCGTGCGCGAATCGATTAAATTTTTCGGTATGACTTTCACAATCAGCTCTTCGGTAACGAATGCCGCGATCTCATCTTGGCTCACATCAGGCGAGTGCTGCGTGGATAACACAACCGTATCCACACGCTTAAATTTGCCATCAACGTATTCAACCGTGACCTGGCTTTTGGCATCAGGCCTTAACCAATTGACCTTGCCGCTTTTGCGAAGCGCCGCGAGTTCTCTCACAAGTTTATGCGAGAGATCAATGCTCAAGGGCATGCATTCAGGAGTTTCATTGATCGCATAGCCAAACATGAGACCCTGATCGCCCGCACCTTGCTCTTTGCTGCTGTCATCATCAATGCCTCTGGCGATGTCGGGGCTTTGCTGGCCGAGCGCGGTGAAAACCGCGCAGTGCTGATAATCGAAGCCTTTGTCGACGCTATCATAGCCAATCTCTTCAATGGTTTTTCGCGCAATTTTCTGGTGATCAACTTGAACGCGCGAAGTGACCTCGCCGGCGATCACCACGAACCCTGTTGAAATTAATGTCTCGCACGCTACCCGGCTTTTCGGATCACCGGACAAATGGGCATCGAGAATGGCGTCGCTAATTTGATCTGCGACCTTATCAGGATGGCCTTCAGATACAGATTCACTTGTAAATAGATAGTTTTTCATCGCCTGGTCCCCGCGTTTACTGTCTCGCATCAATACCGAGGACCAAGCCTATCGTCAATCTTGAATTAGGAGGCTGAACGGCTCGTACGGGCGTTGGCCAGCTCCCACAACTGCTCGTCTAAAAATCCAGCCGAAGAGTTCTCGTAGGAGTGATGGTGCTTTAGTTTGTCCTTTTCGCGCTCCATTTGGCGCTCGATGCGTTTCACGCACATATCAAGTGATACGTAAAAACTGTCGGAGCGAAAATGCGCCCGAAATTCACCATTCAGACCGTGAATGTAAACTTCAGCACAACAGTTGTGCCGCTCCTCACTAAAGGTGACGTGAACCGTCGCCGGCTTGACCGCGTACCGTTCAACCTTGTCGAAACGTGATTGAACGTAATCAACAAGAGCCTGGGAGTAATCAATTGTTTTGAACTTGATGTCGTAGGTCATCTTGCAATCCTCCTTTTTTCTTTTCCCAGTTTAAACCCAGCTGAAAGGAGGGACAAATTACGGTCTCATAAGGATACAAAATTTGGCACACTGACGAATTTTTTATAGTCCCAATTGTACGAGAAACGATTTTACCTGAATGAAATATTGCGTCTAATTTTTTGGCATAAAAATTGATTTTAGGAGTGATAAATGCGCGGCGCGAGTTGCGCGGCGCTTACAGTAGTGACCCATTTCGAAGCGTTAATCCGGCTAAAAATACCGCTTTCTCTTGCTCGACGGCAGGATCTTCAAAACATCGCGATATTTCGCGACGGTACGGCGGGCGATGTCAATACCATCTTTTTGCAAAAGCTCCACGATTCGTTGATCGGACAGCGGATTTTTTGTGTCCTCGCTATCGACGAGTTCTTTGATCTTCAACTTCACCGATTCGCTCGCGACTGATTCGCCATCCGACGTGGTGATGCCTGAGTTGAAAAAATATTTGAGCTCAAAAATACCGCGTGGAGTATGCATATACTTACTCGTCGTCACGCGCGAGACAGTGGATTCATGCATGCCGATATCGCCAGCAATATCACGCAAAATCATCGGCCTAATGAAGGCGGGGCCTTTATCGAAAAATTCCTTCTGGTGTTTCACGATACTCTCGGCCACCTTGTAGATTGTGCGCTGCCTTTGATGGATCGATTTAATAAGCCAGATTGCCGAACGCAGTTTATCTTGCACGTATTCCTGCGTACCCTTGGTGCTATCGGCAGGGGCATCTCCTTTGAGCAAACTTCGATACAGATTCGAGATGCGAAGTCGCGGTAAGCCATCTTCATTTATAGAAACAATGTAATCTTCGCCAACTTTATACACGTAGACGTCCGGCGTGATAAACTGTGTGTCGTTTGCCATGAACGCGCGGCCGGGTTTTGGATCCATCCCTAAAATGATTTTCGACATCTCTACGACCGCTTCAAGCGGTTTATCGAGCGCTTTCGCAATCGCCGGATAATTTTTCTTTTCGAGATCCGGCAAGTGGCGCTCGATCATCTCCACAAGATCTTTGGTGTCTTCTTGCAAGTTTCGCGCTTGAATAAGCAGGCACTCCTTCAAATCACGTGCGCCAACGCCGGGCGGGTCAAATTCCTGCAAAAAAGGCAGCATCTCAGTAAGCTCCGAAATCTCGACCCCTTCTTCTTTGGCTATTTCTTCGAGAGACGTTTGCAGATAACCTTCTTCGTTGATGTAACTGATCAGAATGGAAATCGTCGACTCTTCTTCTTCATTGAATCCGAACAAACTCATTTGCCACAAAAGGTAATCACTCAATGTCTGAGTCGTCGTGATCACGTTTTCGTAGTTCATGATCTCGTCGCTAGATTCCGATGGAGTCGCCTGAACCGGAGGCTTGTAGAGGCTTTCGACGTAGTTATCCCACTCAAACTCTTCTTGCCGGCGAGGATCCACGTCGCTCTGTACTTGCGCTTCAGCTGCTTTTAAATCTTCAGCCACCTGGTTTTTAGATGCTGGATCATCGTCGCTCGTCTCTTGAATCTCTTCAAGGATAGGATTTTCATTGAGCTCTTTGCGAACCTCTTCTTCAAGCTCGACCCGTGAAAGCTGCAGAAGCTTAATGGCCTGCTGCAACTGCGGTGTCATCCGCAATTGCTGAGAAAGCTTCATCGACATTTTAAGATTCATCGCCATTGTTTAAAATCCGTCCTCAAAAAATCAGGCCCTACAATTTAAAATTTTCGCCTAAATAAAATTTTCGCGCAATTTGCGAATTGGCGATTTGCTCGGCTGTGCCCTGGACTTCGATCTTGCCGTCACGAAGAATGTAAGAGTAGTCACAGATTCCAAGCGTTTCGCGAACATTATGATCAGTGATCAAAATTCCCAGACCATCGGCCTTAAGCCCACGAATGATATTTTGTATGTCACCGACAGCGATTGGGTCGATGCCGGCAAAAGGTTCATCGAGCAGTAAAAATTTTGGCGTACCCGCCAAGGCACGCGCAATCTCCACGCGACGGCGCTCGCCGCCCGAGAGCGCGTAGCCATAACTGTCTTTGATGTGCTCGATGCCAAAATCACTCAAAAGCTTTTGCAATCGCTCATCAAAAGCCGATGGCGCCACTTGCGCGGCTTCAAGACCGACTTTTAGATTTTCGCTCACGGTGAGCCGCCGAAATACGCTCGCTTCTTGTGGGAGATAACTCAATCCCACACGCGCGCGTTGATACATCGGCATTTGGCTTATGTCTTGTCCGTTGAGTTGGATTTCGCCGGCATCGGCCGGCATAATTCCGACCACCATATAAAACGAAGTCGTTTTACCGGCACCGTTAGGCCCCAGAAGCCCCACCACCTGACCACCCTCAAGATCGAATGAAACGGAATCAACTACAATTCGCTGCTTGAATTTTTTTGATATGCCTTTAATCGTGAGTCGATTCATAATTTTTACCCTTCTGCTTTATCGTGTCTTGGCTGACCCTTACCTTCGCATTTTGCACTTGAACTTTTTTGCCGCCGTCTAAAAATACGATTCGATCTCCGCGCACCTCATCATTATCCTGTACTACGCGCGGCTGACCATCAAAAATGAATTCGTTTTTAGCTAAATTAATGTTGAGCCGTTGCGACGTCGCCCACTTATTGACATCTTTAACTTTCACTCCGCCCGTAAGTTGAACAGAATCAGGTATATCCGTGCCGTTTTTGTAGTGGAAAAGGGCATCCGGCCCATTGATTTGCATACCGTGCATGTTGATCTTCACCGCACCTAAAAATCGCACCTCGTGACCCTTGCCATAAACTTGCGCTTGATCGGAGTGAATGATCATATCTTCATTTTTCCGCACGCGCTTTTTCGCTTCCACAGCTTGAGAAATGGTCACGACGCCCTTGTTGAGTTCGGCGCGCATAGAATCTCCGCGAATAAACATGTGTCCACCGAGAGAATCCTTCGGACCGCTCACCTCAACTTTTGCGGGCGAGCTGAGAACGCGATCGTGCGAATTGTATTGAACAGTATTGGTATGAAAAACGTAACCGTTCGAGGACGTCGTCACAACTTGCCCATTTATCACCATATTTTTTGTTGCCGTTTCAACTTGACCGGTATCGCCCGTCACCAAAAACGAGATGCCATCATTTGCAAAAAAATTTGCCTTCACCTGACTCAGCGCCAAATCGCCTTCGGTTTTAAACCCGACCGCGTGATCCGCCCAAAGTTCCCACTCCTTACTCTCACTCTTCGATTCCACGACGTGCACACCTTGCATCCGCTGCTGAACCCCTTGCTTGAATGTCGAGGCCGCCGTCGAACTGATGGGCTCCTGATCCGCAGACGCCTTCTTTTCGCCGATATCCGTAGGGGTCATCATCGCAATCTCTGCGATTACGACAAAAAAGAGAACTCCAAGCAATGTTTGATTCATTCGCCTCATTCGATCACCAACGTATTCATTGTATCATATTGAGACGGATAGGGCTCCAGTTTTCAAAATATAAAGCCGATGAGTCAGGCGTATGGATCGATGGTTTATCTGCGTAGATGAAAATGTAAAAGGCCCCTTTACTGCCGACGAAGTCAAAGCCATGATGACGGACGGGCAAATTGGCGAGTCGACGTTGGTTTGGGGGCGACCACAGGCGGCGTGGATTGCGGCTAATCAATGGACGGCGATGCTCCCTCAACTGGTTGCGCAAAGATCGAGTGAAAGCTCATCGCAACAGCAACTCTGGCACTACGCCGTGAACGGTGTCTCAGTCGGGCCGCTGACACGAGCCGAACTGGTTAATGAACTCAAAGCGATTTCGCAAAAAGATCAAATTTTAGTTTGGACAAAAGGCATGAAATCGTGGGCCGATTTGTTTGAATTTCACGATCTGCTCGAAGAAATCGGCCTGAATCGGCGCGAACATCCTCGATCATCAATTTCTGGCGCGGCCGTCGTTCGCTTCGATGACAAAACCCTGCTCGGACAACTCAAGACCGTTTCACCGGGGGGAGTGGGCGTCTCCAACCTCGATTCGCGTCTGGCCATTGGGCAAGTCGTGAGCATTGAAATTAAATCTGAAGAATTAGGCGAGCCGTTGTCCATGAAAGCGCTTGTACAATATTCGACTGATGCCGGATTTTACGGATTCAAGGCGCAATCTCTCAGCATGGAAGCGAAGTCGCGCATCATCGCTTACGTTAAACGCAAGCAAACTGACAGCACTCGTGCGGCGGCGTAATCGACCGTCTCCGTATCACGTCACAATGACGATTTCTTGTCGTTGGGTTCTTTCATCACCGCAAAATTGATTTCAACAATACCAGCGTCGGTCGCTGTGTACATGACCTTCTTGAGCGTCAGAAAATCCATGTGCTTGTCCGCTGAAATCGTGAGCTTTAAAAACGGATCAATCTGCTGCGCAACTGCCTGATCGCCCACCTGCATTTTTTGCACTGCCGAGCGAATCTGATTGCCCAGTTCTTGCTTTTTCGTCTGCCCCTGCGCGATGAGCTGTTGGAGCTTTTGCTTGAGCGGCAAAAGCTCCCAATCTGCTTGGGCGCGAACAGTGGCCATGTCCATGACTTGATCGTTGTTCACTTGAATACCTTTATCTGAAACGATCACGACATTCGCCGGCTTTAAGTCCTTCACTTCTTTCGCTTGCGGTAACTTCACGCCCTGCGGAATATCAATCACCTGCCCTGTGGTCGCATAGTTTTGCAATAGAAATACGACAAGCACCGTGAACAGATCCACCATTGCCGTGAGTGAAAGTGCGGCGACCACATCACGACCGCCAGAAGACTCTCGATTACGCCGGTCACGAATGCCCGGAACATGAATCGCCATTACACCACCCTCCTCATTGCGCGGTCATTCATTGCGCAACTCCCGAAGTTGAAATCGCGATTTGCGGAAAACCCGCTTGTAAAAGTGCGTCCATGCCATCGATCAAATTTTCGTAAGCAAGACTGTCTTGCATTGTGATAATGCAGTCCAGTTTATCCGGATAAATTTCTTTTACTTTTTTTAACTCGGTTTCTAGCCCAGTCATATCGTACTGACCATTCACTTTCGGAATCATGACTTCGTTTTTGCCAATAACGACGCGATGGCCAGAGTCCAGAATGTCAACGCGAAAGGCAACTTCGGCTCGTGGCGGAGGTTGCGATTTTTTGTCAGAAGTCTGCTTTCCGTAAATGGAAC
>DAIDJH010000018.1 GCA_027451425.1 Bdellovibrionales bacterium
CCCGTTTGGTGCACGACGCGTACATTTCTTAACCATTCGCCGTCTTCACTTATACCTTTAATCAAAACATTGTTGAGCGCTCGCGAACCCTGACTCCCGCCAAAAACGAGCAAGTGAAATTCTTCCGCCGTTGAAACGTTTGGCTTTAACGTTTCAATTTCACGCCGCACCGGCATATGCACCTTTGTGACGTGCGCGCTTTTCAACAATTCACCGGCCTCGCCAAAAACCACCAGACACCTGCTCACGAATCGTGCCAGAATACGATTGGCAAGACCCGGGTAAGCATTCGGCTCCCAAATGTAAGCCCGAACCCGCATAAGCGCTGCCGCTAAAACGACAGGGCCGGACGCGTAACCGCCAACCCCCACTACGGCAATTGGACGCAATTTCGCTATCAGCCAAAAAGATTTAACCATGGCCGCCGGCAACATAAGCAAGGTTGTCAGTCGCTCTCGCCAGCCGACATTGCGGTTCAACCGGCCGATAGAGATGAAATGAAGGCGAAGTCCCGCGCGCGGCACAAGCTTCGCCTCAAGCCCCGATGGAGTGCCGACAAACTCCACGCGAACATTCGCATCTAGTTTTTTAATCGCCTCGGCCATGGCGAGCGCCGGATATATGTGACCGCCCGTTCCGCCACCAGAAAATAAAATAAGCTTATTTTGTCCCATTACACTTTGAGGTAGGAGCGCATCGCCCCCGAACGCGTTTCACGATCAATGTTGAGGAGAATGCCAAGCGCCACCGCCGTCGCGAGAAGTTGGCTGCCGCCATAACTTAAAAATGGCATGCCAAGACCTTTTGTCGGCAAAAGCCCCATGGCGACCCCCGCGTTGACAATTGTGGTTATCGCAAAAGTCAAAACGATACCGAGTGCAATCATTTTTTGCCGCTCATCGCGCGCCTGCGCGGTGATTTGCAAACCACGAAGCACAAGAAATCCGAGAATCATCATCACCACAAGAATCCCGACGAAGCCAAGCTCTTCGCCCAAAACAGAAAGTGTGAAGTCGGTATGCGCTTCGGGCAGAAAAAATAATTTGCTTTGCCCTTGGCCGAGCCCCACCCCAATGATCCCGCCGGCGTGAAACCCAAGCATGCTTTGAATCACCTGAAATCCTTTATGTTTAGGGTCTGACCATGGGTTGAGAAATGCAAGAATCCGCGCCATTCGATAACTTTGGCGCACAATTAGAATATAAAATGACATGCCAAGCGCCACCGCTCCGCCAAACACGTATCGAAGCGACAACCCTCGTGAAAACAAAATGCAAAAGACCACGACAGAGATAATGGCGAATGATCCGAAGTCCGGCTGTCGCAATAAAAGCACAATGGGTGCCACAACACCCAGCCATGCCAATACGGCACGCGCACGCAGCTCCACAAATTCTTTGGCGGTCAAAAGATATGCGACAACTGCCGGCGTCATGTATTTCAAGAGCTCACTCGGTTGAAAGCGAAAGACTGACGCGATCGGAATCCATCTCGCTGCGCCGCCAGCTCGCACGCCGATATGAGGTATAAGCGTGAGTACGACGCCCACAGCCGCGACCCCCCACAAAAGCAACATCAACTTTTCTAAAACCCGCCAGGAGAAATAGGCAAACGCCAGAACAAGCGCGATGCCGAGAAGAATAAATAAGGCTTGTTTCTTAACGAAAAATAACCCGTCGTTGAACGATTCAATGGCGAAAATGTAACTGGATGAGTAGATTTGCACAAGGCCAAGGCCCATCAAAAAAACGATGGCGAGAAACAAACCGCGATCCATTTGTGCACGCATGGCTCAATGGTACCCGCAGTCGCAGCGCCAAATCAACTTACTCGTCTAAAATATAATTCAGCGGATTGACGGGCACACCGTTGACGCGGACTTCGTAGTGCAGGTGCGGTCCTGTCGAGCGTCCAGTGCTACCGACAGCCGAAATAATATCGTGGCGCTTTACCTTTTGCCCAAGTTGAACATAAATTTGCGAATTGTGTCCATAGCGCGTTCGAACGCCGTAACCATGATCGATCACGAGAAGTTTGCCGTAACCCGCTTCGTAGCCTATATATGAAACCACTCCATCCGCCGGAGCCATTACCGGAGTGCCAATAGGCGCAGCAATATCCAATCCCGCGTGGAGTTCTTGTCGCCCCGTGAACGGATCTACACGATAACCAAACGGCGAGGTGAACCATCCCGGCACCGGCTTTATACTGGGTGTTGCATTCAAGATCGATTGCCGGTCTTGCAAAAGTTCTTGCAACTGAATGACCCCCTGCTCTTCAAGGGTCGACTCTTTCACGGCACGATCAATTCGAATGGAGAGATCGGCATAATCATTGTCGTGCGTAGCTGAAAGCTCGCCACGCATTTCATCAAGCGGGGGCCGCTGCAAAAAAGTGGCATCCGGTTTTATAAATTCCGTTGACGCCGGAGCGCGCACGTTGCCATCAGGCATCCCCGTTTCGTACTGCGCCATGTTTTGTTCGAAACGCGGCACATGCGGAACAGATAAACTCGTCACGCGGTCGTCGTCTTCGATATTGGTGATGAGCTTGATTTTTGTCGTCAGCGTCTTAATACGATCTAAACTATCTTCGAGGGTAGAAAGTTTACCCGCGACAACCGCAAATTGCCGCGTGAGCTGCACATTCTCGGCCCGCAATCGTTTATTCTGGCCTTGCTCAAGGAGTAAGCCAAAATAATCGACCCCAATGGCAGCTAATAATACGACAAAAATAATGGCCGTCGCGACGAAGGTCTTGACCCACGCCGAACGAACGGTAATTGCGTGCGTTTTACCATGACGATTGCTGGTAATGAGAAACGTATAAGTTTTTGACTCCACCCATCCCCCACTATCTTAGACACGCCACAATGGCAACGGTTAATTCACCTTCAAAACGATGACGCTAATGTTGTCATCACCACCAGCTTTTTTCGCTTCATCGATAAATTTGCCAACAGTTGAACCTATCTGGTTTTTTCGAAAAATTTCAGCAATGACTTCATTTGAAACAAGTCCACAAAGCCCATCAGAGCACAGTAAATAAATTTCACCCGGCACAATTTCACGCTCCACCACATCGACGTCGACATCTTCTTCGAATCCCACGCTTCGGGTAATGACGTTTCGGCCGACCAGACTTGCGTCCGGCCGGTTCGGGTCCAAAGTTCCCGCACGAATCGCTTCGTTAATGAGGGAGTGATCTTCGGTGATTTGCCACAAGTTGTTTTCTTTGAACAGGTAAGCTCGTGAATCTCCGACGTTGGCCACATACATTTTGCCGTCATAACTGAACGCCAGGACCATGGTCGTGCCCATGCCCATAAGCTCTGTGCGTTCATGGTTACTTTTGTGAAAAATACGCCGACTCGCTTCGCGATAAGCCATCTTGAGCGCATCACGCGGAGCGATTTTTTGGCCCGATTCAAGCTGCTCTTCGATCACGTCACGCACGGTTTCTACCGCCATGGCGGACGCCACTTCGCCGCCGCGATGACCGCCCATGCCGTCAGCTACAATAAATAGCGACAATTTCTTATCAACAAGAATGCTGTCTTGGTTGTTGTCTCGTTTTAAGCCAACATCCGTTTGTCCCCATACATCTAAAAGCATACAGCCCCCAGTGTATGCCAATTCCGCACAAAGATTAACTTAAAAAAGCCCTTCGACATTCCGAAATAGAATTGTGCGCGCATGGCTTCGGAATACATTATTTGTATGCATCCTGATTTCGCTTTTTATCCACATTTCCGTGTGGATGAGTCTGCGGTTTGCCAAATCCCCGCCGCCTCAGAAAAAAATCGAAGTTACAATTCTTGACAAAAGTCCGGTGCCTAAAAATACGGCTCAAGAATCCGCACCCATCAAACAGATCGTGCAGCAACCTGACCAAGCCTTAAACAATGAGATCAACCCAAACTCAAAATATTTAAGCGCCCACAACCAAAGCGTCGTTCATGAAACGCGTGCAAAAGCCATTGGCGCATTCCGCAACACGGCCGGAACCGGCGAAAACCATTTGCGAGCACGTGCTATGCCAAAGGTGGCCAGTCACTCACATGGATCCAAAACAAAGACACGCGTTCACGTTCAAACCCACGGCACGCTCCCGACGCTCGCTGATCTTTCGCCGAAATTCGACCCCTCTCAATCTCCACAAATGGATGACACCGATATCGGCAACGGACAAGCTCCGAGCCAAACTGACGATTTTTTAAAAGACACGCCGCCAAGCCTCGAAACACTTCTCAACACAAAACAGTTTATTTACTACACTTATTATCAACGAATTCGCGCCCGCATCCGCCAATATTGGGCACCCTGCATACGTAAAAAAGTTGAGAAAATATTTGCCGAAGGCCGCTCCCTTGCGTCCGATCAAGACCATATCACCCGCGTCATTATTGTACTTGATCGAAATGGTAATCTTATCAAGGTGGAGGTCGTCGGCATTAGCGGCGTCAAAGAACTCGATGACGCAGCCGTCGAGGCCTTTCGTGCAGCAGCCCCATTCCCTCATCCACCCAAAGGAATTGTTGGCCCTGACGGCTATATCCGCATCAACTGGAGCTTTATCCTACAAGCTGACAATACAGACCCAACTCTGCTAAAAGGTCTTTACGCAAAAAGTGATCAAGACGATTAGTGAGTAGGAGCCTCGCGTGAAAAATTCAAAACCATTCCCATCGGACTTAACCGTCCTCAACTCAATCGTTCGACGCGCCCATTATCTGGCAAGTCGAATGATCTATGTTGCCAATCAACGTGACGACAAAGAAAAAGGCGATCCGAAAGTCGGCGGTCATGCTTCGGCTTCAGCCAGCGCCATTCATATTTTGGGAGCGATCCACCTTGTCATGAAATCTGGTTTTGATCACGTCGCGAACAAGCCTCACGCCTCGCCGGCTGACCACGCCTACAATTATCTGCTCAATTTGTTTTTGCACGATGATCTAAGGCGCTTTTCGGTTGAAGAAAAAAATCAAGCAATGACGGGCCTGCGCGCATTTTCGAAAAATGGCGAGCCCGTTTTTCAGTCCTATCATTCGGCGTACGACCCTGATTGCCACAACTTCTTCCCGTCGGGGACGGTTGGCATTCCGCCAGTCAATGCCGGCTATTTAGCACTGGCTTATAGGTATGCAAAGCGCCACAACTACGAAGTGCCCGATGCGCATTTTTGGTGCATTTGCGGTGATTCGGAATTTCGCGAAGGCTCTCTCCACGAAGCGATACCCGATCTCGCCGAACGCGAAGTCGGAAATCTCACCTGGATCATCGACTACAACCGACAATCTCTCGACGGACATCGAATCCCCAACAATAAAGTCACCGGCTACACCGACGACCAACGTATCAAGCGCGCTATGGAAGCCAATGGCTGGGAAGTTCTCGAAGCTCGCCATGGCCGCAAACGTCTTGAGTTTTTCGCGCGACCAGGCGGCGAAGAGTTTCGCCGTTGGTTCGAACATGACTTGAGCGATTACGAACTGCAAGCTCTGCTCTTGGTGAAAGAACCGAAAGAGCTCCTGGCGTTTCTTCGCGATCATCATGGAACGCAAATCAAGAACCTCGATAAGTTTTTGAAAAATGTAAGCGCACAAGAATTTCATGAAATGCTCCACGATTTTGGCGGTCATGACCTCGAAGTGTTGCTCGAAATGTTACGCGCCAGCAAAAAAACGACGAATAAACCAACCATGATAATAGCCCATACGGTTAAAGGCTGGGGCCTTGAAATGGCGGGTCAGGCCGGCAATCACTCCGCACTCCCCGAAGGAGACGAAGTCGCGCGTTTACAAAAATTGACCGGCCTACGCCCTGAGCAGATTTTTGCCGGGTTTGAAAAGAATTCTCCGGAAGATAATTTTTTGCTGAAACGCAGTGATGAACTTTACTCACAAATTAAAGAGCAGCACGCTCTGCGCACTCGAAACGTCGAAAAATTCTCCGGCCTCATGAACCGCTTTGGCGAACTCCCCGAATCTCTCGACATCAACTACAAAATGGCGAACTACCCCCATACACAGTGGATGCTTGGACAACTTACGGCCAAACTCACGCGGATTGCCAACACTTCGCTTGATGTCGGCGCACAAACAAAGACTGACGTAAAAAAACGCGAACTGAGCGACGCCGAGAAAAAATGGAAAACGGCCTCTGAGCTTATTGTATCGATGGCCCCCGACGTTGGAACTTCAACAAACATGAACCCGTCGATGGACGGCAAAGTCTTTGGCGCCGAAGTCACTGAAGATGTCGAAGCCGAATTGAATGTGAAAGACAAGGGCGTACCGGATCTTGTGCCCGGCGAACAGGAGGCCGATCGGTTTTTGCGTTTCGAAATTGCCGAAGGCAACGTTATGTCGTGCATGGGCTCGTTCGGCCGTCTTCGCGACATCTTGGGAATCCCCGTTTTACCGCTGATGACCGTTTATGACTTCTTCATCAAACGCGCGCTCGATCAATATTTTTACGATCTTTACTGGAAGTCGAGCTTCATTTTAGTGGGCACCCCATCAGGGGTAACGCTTTCACCCGAAGGCGCACAGCATGGGTGGAAGTCGGACTTTCAAATCCCCAATCAAATTTGTTGGGAGCCGTTCTTCGTTCAAGAACTCGATTGGATTATGTGCGAGTCCATTCGCCGGCACATGGCCCACGACAATGAGGAACGCACCGGCGTGCTCATTCGCGGCGTCACGCGCGGCGCGGATCAAAAGGATTTTCTTAAATATTTACGGCAGCAACGTCGATTTAAGTCCGATGACGGTCAGCTCGCGCAATCCTGCGGCCTTCATCCACAAAATTTTGCAATCGCCAATGCCATTGATGAAAGTTCTGTCTCTGCTGTCGCGGACAACGAGATTCTTCAACAGGTGCGGCTTGATGTTCTCTCCGGCGCCTACTATTTGATCGACTACCGTGGTTACGCTGGCTATGAACCGGGTGATAATGTCGTTCATATTTTTTCAATGGGTTCGCTCACAACCGAAGCCATGCTGGCCTCGCAAAAACTCCTTGAGCGCGGCATCTACGCAAATGTGATCGTAGTCACAAGCCCTGATCTTCTCGTCGGCAATCTCGGAGCGCATAACGATTACCACCATTTACGCTACGGCCTGCAAATTGACTCCACACTTTATGTAAAGCCTGTCCAAAACGGTCACCTCGAACGGCCGGACCTCGTGACTGTCGCCGGTCGAAGAATACCGATCGTAAGCGTGCATGATGGTGAGCCCGGACTTCTAGATAACATCGGCTCTCTTGTGGGTGTGCGCCACGAATCACTCGCGGTTCGCAGACATTCAAAATGCGGTCGCCCCGTCGACGTTTACCGTTACCACCACATCGATTCGGATTCCGTCGTTGAGGCATGCGGTAAAGTTTTAAATGAAACAGCTCTCGAAAAAGTCGACGTTTCAACGGCGGCTCTCGTGAACTTGCGCGAAATCTTACATGCCGAAAATCGTTCACACTAAAGCTCTTTTTGAAAGGCTCCCCGCGCACGGGGGGCGACGTTTTCGCGAAGTCATCGTTTTTGTCCACCACTACGGCGGCAATCGGCACAGCTTTCACCGTCAAATCGAAGTTGTAAACGAACTCGGTTTTGATGCCGTCACGTTCGATTTACCAGCAAGCAGCGTGAATCAACTGCCGCGAATACCGCTTAGCCGTGAATGGAGGTTCGGACTTCGTCATTTGTGGGCCGATAAAATCGAAGACGTTCTTGATACAATTGCCGATGAAAAATTTGTCTTCAGCTTTTCTTACGGTTCAAGCGCCGCCTTGATGGCCATCGACCGACGACACGCGATCGACATTCGTGGTTGGATTTGTGACGGAGGCCCGTTCAAGTACATGCCCGTAGCCGTCGAGCATTTCGTAAATGAGGGGCTATTCAATATTCCCCTTCTTGGGCGCGATCTCATCGCGCGAAATCCGCTGTTTCGCTTTCCGGTTTTTCGGCGCTCAATGGCCGCCATTGCCTCCGAGTTATTTGGCCGCGCCCGTTACAATGAAGACGGTGCGCGTGCACTTCGCGCTTTGCCGAGAGGCTTTCCCGTCTTGAGTTTTCAGGCTGAGAACGACACGCTCGTGCAACCTCACATGATCGACGAATTTCTCGCAGCCGGCTTCGGTCATATTGATCTGCAGAAATCGCTTTTGCCGCACTCGCGCCATCTCACTGGAATGAAGGATGACGCCGACACATATAAATCTCTGCTTGAAGGATTTTTATTGGCGCGAGCCACTCCACTCGTCGCGAGCTAGGGTGTCAGCGCTATAGGAGTTGAACTCACCGATCGCGTTGGATGGGCGGCTGATGCCGCCTTTGAAGTTAGCGCCTGAGCTTTGACCTTTGCCGTGGGTACCACAGCCACCGCTAAAGCTTTCGGCATTGGTGATGGAGCCGCCGCGACTAACACCGCCGACGGCGTGACAGAAGCGGACGAAGCCTCGCCCGACGGGGCAAATGCCACTTTACCGCCCATATGCGCGGAACCCATGTCAACTTGATCTCCCACCATAATCGCATCGAAATCGACCGCCGGAGCGTCGTCATACTTAGCCAGAGAAAGTACCCTGCCCACGCTTATATCGGATTGCACATGAATGAGGCGAATTTCACCGACCTTCATCACAAGGTCACTGAGCGTGCCGCCCTTGTACATGTCTTGTAGCGCCTGTCGACGGTCGATTGAAATAACCTCTCCACTTTTTAGACCATCGGATGAGCCTGCGTTTATGTAAATATCTTTTGGCGGTTGTTCGCCATTTCGCATCGCAAGAGGCCTATGCACCGCAAATACAAAAATATTTTTGGCGTGCGAGGCGGTTGAGCTGAAGGTGATAATCGCGGATGCGATGAAAATAACTTTTAATTGGGCCCGTAACGGCATAAAAAACCCTTCCGTGGAACCAAAGACGCGCGCACTGTGCGTGGCTCTGGGGTTTTGGCCGTCCTGGCAAGTTTTTCATCGACATCACGTCGATGTTTAAAGCCTTCATGGCTTCAATCACTATCACCAAGATGTTCGGAATGAGACGAAAGCAACTTAACTGGGCGAAGGTCAAACTCAATCAATTGAAAAGTCTTAGATAAGAAGCTTACAGTTCGGCTTCGCGCTGAATGCGAACAACACCGATAGTCTGTGCTTGTTCTTTAAAGGACGTATTTGGATTTTGCACCACACGTTGCTGAAGCCTCGAGAATATAGGCTCACGAATGGCCAGGGATGCATCTTGCAATACACACTGCCTGGCGATGCGCTTCTTCGCATTTACAACGATGGGCGCTTTTAAATTCGCAGTCATCTGCGTTGGGTCTGCGGGGATGGTGATAATCGTGAATCGACGGCCATCCCCTATAGACGTTAGCCCAAGTGCTTCGAGATCGGACTTTGAAAGTTCAATGGAATAATCCGGCGAGAAAAGTTCAGGCTCAAGCACCGGAAATGCGATTTCTGGATTTTCGCAGCTCTGTAGCCACGCAAAAATGTCATCATTGGGGTCATCTAGAAGGACAAATGAACGCAAATGTCCAAACCCGAGCAAACCCTCGGAAAACTCCAATACATCTTCTTGCGTGATGGACACGTCCCCAAACCGTGTCGTTTGGATTGTCATTCACTCCCCCCACTATTAAGGATAGCCCTTAAAACTATGACACCGCAAGCCTAATTGTAGGGAAAAAGTCAATCAAAACGCGTGCTATTTGCCGCTACCGGCTTTGGCCGAGATCGAGAGCTCAGATTTGGGAGTGACCCCGTCAGATAAAGCGTCTGCTTTCAATAACTTAGACACCGCACGAGTTGCATCAGGCCGAGCCTGGGAGGCGTCTTCGTTTTGCTTTTTAATCGCCTGGTAAACTTCTTCGCGATAGATACGGGTCTCTTTGGGGGCTTCAATCCCAAGGCGCACCTGCTTACCACGGATCTTCTCTATCCGAATCTTAATGTTATCGTCGATAGTTATACATTCGCCAAGTTTGCGTGTGAGAACCAACATTGAAAGGTCTCCTTCAACATCCTAGTCAAAGACTATTCATTGACCTTAACGGCAGCATCCTGCCGGGACTTTAGCTATTCGTTGATAGGCAAAATGTCAAGCTTGCACAAAGTCCATAAGACTTTTTTGCATAAGCCGGCCTGAAGTCTGCAATGTTGCTTGTAACGCGCTTTGCGCCTTGTTGATTTGACTTATGACATGAAAAACGTCGGCGTCTTCAAGTTGCGAAATTGTCGACTTGTCGTCAACCAATTGCGACTGCATCGAGTTGAGCGTGTTATTGATTGCTGTCACACGCGAGCCTAGCGCCGATCGCGCGACAATCACCTGCTGTAAGGCGCCATCGAGATTATCCATCGATTCTTGTACGCCATCTCTGTCGTTGGCCATGAGCGCAATTTGAAATTTCTTAAGGGCGCCGAGCACGTTAACTCCACGAGGAGTGGTTTCGTCACCGCTTTCATTTGGCGCGACGTTGTCACTTATCCGAAGCGACGCCGGAGCACGCTCAAGACCACCGGACGAACCACCAGAGTCTTGTGTTTGACCGAAGTCATCGGGATGCTTTGTCTCTTGCGTTTTCAACTGCTCAAGCGTGCGCGCCTGAGCGAGCGATCGAAAATTGAGTCCATCCGACGAAAGGCCCTTACCAAGAAGTGCGACCGAACCCGGCATGTTCATCGAAAGAAATGTGTCCTTGTCGATGTGCACCTTCATTTCGCCGTCATCACCGTTGTAGTTGCCGTTCTGATCGAAGGGCGGATGAACAGTTTTGAAACCACCAAAAATAAACCGATCACCCAATCTTCTGTTGGCGATTTGAATGGCCTCAGCGTAAAGCTGCGAAACTTCGGCAGCCACCGCTTTTCGAGTTTCAGGGTTCGCGCTAGCATCATTGGCCTGGCTGATTGCAAGCTCTTTGGCGCGCACCAAAACGTTGTCCAAATCTCCGAGAGACTGCTCGGAGTAATCGAGAAAGCTCTTTGCGTAGTTTAGATTTTTCACGAACTGTTTGTTTGACTGTTCTTCGGTGCGCGCGCCAAGCACCTGACTGGCCGCAACAGGATCATCCGACGGTTTTGTGATCCGCTTTTGCGTTGCCGCTTGATTTTGGTAAAGATCGAGATCGGAGCGATTGCGTGCAATTGCCCGATTCACCTGATCAAATGCCATTTTATCCGCGACTCTCATTTCATTCTCACCCTACAAACTACATGGACTTCAAGCTCATCACCGTATTCATCATTTCATCGGCGACCTTAATCAACCGCGCCGACGCCTCGAACGTTTTTTGATATTCGATCATCTTGGCTGTCTCCTCATCGAGACTGACCCCGCTAATGCTCTCACGAATATTCTTCAACTGATCCACGATGTCTTTTTGCGACGTTTTATCAGAATTCGCACGCCCGGTCGTGACGCCAACGTCTCCCACTATATTGTTATAAAAACCGTCATACGTGCTTTGGCCGTGATCCATTTTGTTTTGATACTGAAGCGATGAGATAATGTTGGCGATTCGGTTGTCACCCGGCGCATTCGGTTCGGCGGCCGCTACAATTCTCCCTGGATCTTCGAGAATGGCCCGATTAACCGCGATTCGCGATGCGGCGCCCGCCTTGTCACCGACCGAAAAAAAATTGAGCCCCGGGCGACTCATGCGATCGTAACCTGACGTATGAATTTTGTTTATTTCGGTAGCGACGTTATAAGCGAGATCATCAATTTTATCGAGCGTCTTGTTGATGTATTTATCACGGACGCTGAGCAATCCCCCCAAATAACCGCCTTTGATTCGGTCAGTGATTCGCATCGGAGTGCCATTGGCTGTCGACTTGTAATAAATATCGACGTCGCCCTCTCGCTTACCGTCTCTCTCTTCTGAAGGGGCGGCAATCAAATCGCGTTGCTCAGACCCGGATACGAGAATCGCTTGATTCGCAGCTGTTACGGTGAGCTCGCCGCTTTTGCTTTCAGCATAACGGATGTCTATTTTTTGGCTCAGTTCTTTAATGAGCTGATCACGGCGATCGCGTTCGTCATTTGCCGTGACCCCGTTGATTTCAACCGAAGCGATTCTTTGATTGAGCGATGCGATTTCACGCGTGATCCCGTTAATCGATGCGACTTCGCTGTGCACTTCAAAATCCGCTTCACCTTGAATCTTGTGGAGTTGCCCGCTCACGCGGCGAAAATCTTTGGCTAAAAATTCACCCGACTGCTTGACTTGGTCGCGAAGAGCGAGATTTTCAGGGTTATTCGACACCTCACGAAAGGCGTTGAAGAAATCACCCATGTATTTGTTCAACCCTTTGTCAGTTTGCTCGTTGAAAACCTGTTCCACCCGCGCCATCAAGCTGGCACGCGCCTGCTTATCGCCAAGGGTGTTGCCCTCCTGTTCGAGCTGTTTTTCGATAAAAGGATTGTTGATGCGAACAATTTGTGTCGCGCGCGCACCATTGCCTATACGAAGATTACCCTCGCCGGTCGGCTCGGCCGTTTGCAGCTCCACCCTTTGACGGGAAAAACCCTCAACGTTTTTACTGGCAATGTTATGGCTAACCGTCTGAAGAGCCGTTTGGCTATTCATCATGGCCCGCTTGCCGGTATCCATCATCGCCCAAATTCGAGACATCTTGTCGTTCTCCGAAGTTCGTCCATGAACTTCTTCGCTATTAAACCTCTT
>DAIDJH010000019.1 GCA_027451425.1 Bdellovibrionales bacterium
TAATTGATCCGCATTCATTGTTACTCGTATTAGTTTTCCGTCGGCCTTAGTTTCAGTTATGTCTTTGTTTTCTTGATTCATAGTGTACCTCCATTGTTATTAGGTTTATCTCTGGAAAAGTCCACCCAACCTCGGCCCATGGTACGTGACCACCCTCAACAACTATTGGTTGGGTGGGGGTGGTCACGGACGGCGAAGCCGAATGGGCCGGGGTTGGGTGGACGCTAAGCGCTTGAATTGATTTTTTAATCCTCAAGCGCATTCCTTTTTATCATTCAATTTTCTGTGGAACGAGTTCCACGGATTTTCCACGTTTATCGAGGGGCCCCATTCATTCTGCTCGAGTGCGGCGAGAAGCAGTTTCTTAAGCGAAAGCGTGCTCCCTTCATAAGATGTTGGAGCATCAGTTTTCAATTCTTCAAAATCATCTGCCAAAAATAGCGCTGGCAATTTTTCGGCTTTTCGAAATAGTGGTCCGTCAAACGCTCGTTCGAGTGCGTATTTGGTCGCTACATTCGCGCAGCTTACAAGTAAAAGATCGACACGCTTAAAGCCTAAATAGTTAAATGCCATCTGAGCATACCGATCGCCCGATTTTCGCGAGCGCTCCATTTCGAATGCGATTCGCAAGCGACTGGATTTCGATTTCATATCGATAACGAAGTCTGGAATTTTAATAAGATCGGCAGTTCCAAGTATGCCGCAAGCCTCCCATGGCTTTCTTGAAAGTTCGTAAGCAGTCCACGACTCGAGGGCATGACCTGACTTTTGAAGCTCCAAATAAAACCGAGCGACCATTTCGTCATGCTCGACAAAATAGATCGAGCGGGACGGAACTGCCAGCCGGGGCGCTTGCCTGCGGCCTGCTTTCGTTAGGTAACAAACATCTTTCAAGGCTTTTGATCTCGCAATAAGGCCATCACGCTTTAGGTCCTTCCAAGACGAGTATTTGCACGACTTCTGCATTGTGCAGAGATAATCAAAAAAGATGCTTTTCGTTACAAACCCAAACCTTGCAGCAAAATCAAGCGTTGCGAATTTCACACGATCATAGTTCTTACTCATTATAAGTCCCGCGTGGTGAGGATTGATTTGCGCCACTGGCGTTTTTAGGCACCAGGTCATAATGGCCGAGTGATACCTTACCGCCATCAAATGATGGGTCCATCCACTTTAAATCGAAGTTCGCGAGTGCATCCTTTTTTATATTGGACGGAATTTTAAGCTCGGAGCCGATAATAACTTCGCGAATTCGCGGGCGGCAGGAGTTCTTAAAGTAAACCGTCCGCGCGTCCGCTGAATCGCCACAAATCGCCTGATTGGCACATCCGGCAACGAGAAGGGCCATTGCTAATAATAAGTATTTCATCATGCAGCCTCCTTGCTAGGAGCGATGCCGACGCCGGGCCGTCCATCCGCTGCTTCGTGAATTCTGTGCCCCATTTTTTTCTGACCGTCCGGCGAATCTTCATTGGCCGGTGGCTTAGGCTTCTGATCGGTCTTATCTGGCGCATTAGGCAAGTGCTCGGGCTCAGCTTTTACAACGTACGGCAATTGCTGCGCATTAAGGTCTGCAAGCTTTCGAAACTTCATGCGAACAGGTAGGCTTCCGCGTTCGTGCGGCAAAATCACGACAGCTTCTCCAACCCCGAGTGACTGTTTAAAAAGATTTGGGTGAAATTTGAACTCTTCGGTTGAGCGAACAGACGCTTCGCCGGTTTTGACACTGCCAAATACGCTTGATGTTTGACGCTCGGTAAGTTTAGTCGATTGGCAGGTGCCGATTGCCTCGGCAAAATACTCAGCGGATTCGGGCTCATTTGTCCGCATAAAAATTTTAAGGTTCGAGTTTGTAAGGATCGTATTTTTAACCGAATCGCCAAGCGTTGCGAGATCACCGAGCGCTTGGTGGGCAAAAACGATTCCCATGTTGGCGCTTCGAGATTTGTTAAGAAGGCTCACAAATCCCTCTGTCAGGTATTCGGTGAAATCGTCAAGGTAACAGCTAAAGAAGCGACTGGTTTCTGTCTTACCCAAGTGTCTTGAAGATGCCGCGCCTTGAAGGCATTGAAGAATCAATTTGCCGACAGTTTTGCCAAGCGTGGGTACTTTCAAAACGGGGAGCTGGCAGTAGACGATATGATTTTCAGTCAACGCCTTTTCGATATCGATTTCCGAGTCTTCAGCGTTAAATACGGGGGCTGTGTCGCCAATTGCCATAATCTGAAGTTGAGTAATGAGTCCGCTTGTCCTTTGTTCGCGCACATCACGCGAAAGGGCCATCTGTTCTGTGACCCACTCAATTTGGCCGGAATTTGCGCCCGTCGTTGCGAGGTTTTGCAATTTCGCAAACGATCTTAATGCCGCAACGACTTTTAGTGGCGTGGGTTTCATCTTGGCCGACTCGAAAATGAGAAGTGTTTGAAGAAGCGTTTCGTATTGAAGGTTTTTGTAATATTCATTTTCAAACTGAAGGGCCTTAAAAATTCGTTCAGTAACCTCAAGCGGAGAGCCGTTAGCGAGCGGATTAAAGGTATTGCTGATTTCGGGACTACAAATAGATAGCACCCGGATATCTTTTTCTCGGCCGAAAGTTTTGGCGTATGCGTAGAGCTTATTTAAAAGACTCCGGTCAGATTTCCCATCTATTATAATAAGCCCTCGTCCTTTTTTCATGTCGTCAACTGCGAGTGGCACGATGACTGATTCTGTTTTCCCGGCGTTGGTCGTGCCCACAATTTGAATGTGCATGCGCCGAAACGATTCTTTAAAGTGGACGGGCTGAGAACGATCGGTTTGGCCCATATAGACTGAGTCGTCGGTGGCCGATGGCGCGAGAGTTTGTTTCTCTAATACATTTGGCTCTCGACTTTTTTTGATTAAGTCGATCACCTTCGTGAAAATGAAGAGTGTCGCGACAGAAATTAAAAACGCGACGAGATATCGAAAATGGTAGTAAAAAAATAGAATTTGGATTCTGAATCTGATCCAGATCACAAATACGCCTACTGCGACTGCCGATAGAATTTGGAATAAGTCTTGTCTTTTCATTCTTCACCCCCTGTGTTTGAAGGTTGAACCTGTAAATTAAAAGATTGATTTAAAATTGCGTCGAATTCCGTTCCGGCTTTGACTGTAATCCACTCGCGCTCGGCTTTAAGGTTATTGCCATAGTTTTGCGCGAGATTTCGAGCAGTATCGCCGGTCGCCTGAAGTAGGCCGTTTTGAACCCCACCAACCGATTGGCCGAAAACGTTTGTTTGCATACTGCCAGCGGCAAATCCGCCGACAAATGACGTGATAAGTTCGCCGGCCGTGTTTTTAGCGATGTCTGAATGGACGTCACCGGATATTCCCGGCTCACCATCAGAACTGACGGCAATCCCTGAAATTGACCGAGTTTGGCCATTCGGGAGTGATATTTGCTTAAAATTTATTTTCGCACGGCCAGACGATTTATCAAAGTTAGTCTCGCCGTAAAAATCGGTTCCTGCTGGGAGCCTCAAACCCGAATCGGTAACGGAATCGAAGGTGAGTTCGGCGAGGATGGGCACCGAATCGTCGGTGATAGTAAATCCGTCAAGGAGTCGTAAATGAAGGCGTTCTCCGGCCGGAATTTGCATTTTTGCGTTGTTTCTACCCATCAGGATCATTGGAGAATTGCGATTTAGCTGTGCTGAGCCACCAGATGCTAGATTTGGGCGCGGGTCACCCCAAAGCGCCTCGGCATCGGCATTAGCGGCCTGTTGGTCCGCTTTCGTCGTGGTAGCGGCACTAACCGCGCCGGCATCATCACTCGAACGCACGATTCGTCGTTCAAATTGAACGTGTTTGGGATTTGGTAGAAGCATTACGATCACAATAAAAATAAAGATGAACGCCGCAATCAAAAGTTTGAACGAGCGAGAATTGACCTCGACCTTATCGCTCACGTCCGACTTTCGTATAAACGGGGATTTTATTTTTTGCCAAAGACTGACAATTTTCGCTTGAAGGTTTATTGCCATATAAACCTCGCAGGGATTGTGACACGCATGCTGTGTACCCCTTTCACTAGAATAACAAGCGGCCGACGGGGGTGCAGTCCCACGGCATTTATTGAGACACTCCAATGAACAGGAGCTTTGGTTGAGCCCTGTCGCTTCGATAAATAAAGTGTATCGATTGCGACTGGGGTTTTACCTTGATAAACCCAAAAATCTTTCGGCATAAGGAGGCTTTCGGTTGTGGCAGGTCCGCCTGGATTTGCCTTCGAATACGTGGATGTTGACTCTCCCGGCACGTATGAACCGTCAATCAGCAAATAGCCTTGTGCGGTATGGCCGTCATTCGTGACCGCTAAGTCGGTGCCCTCGGCCTTCGACACGAGGTGGATCACCGTCCAGCGCACTGGTGCTGCGCGAACGCCTTCTTTGATATAGACCACGTAGTCGGAATCACCTTGGCTCGTCGTCCAAAGCTGCAAATTGTATCGGCGTTTTTGAGTGATAAGATACAAATTGGTGCGCGCGCCAAATCGTAGGGGCTTGATCGTGACGGCGTCATTTAGATATTCGATTTTGTAGGCACTGGCATCACCAATGATTGCCGATTGGATAGGGTCCGGTACTTGAATGATTGTCGCAATTCCAATCGCCGTTCGAATCGGGACAATCGCATCGCGCTTTGGATAAATACTTCGAACGTAGGCAAGGGCTGAACATGCGAAGATAAACGAGCTTACAATAGAAAATTTTAAAATCGCCCTCATTGCGTGCCGCCAGCGTTTTCAGTTTCTTTGGTGACGTAAACTCCCCAAGGATTTGTCACCGTGCGATCACCGATGTCGAAATTTAAAGTAAGATTCATAGTCGTCGCCGCCTGCAATTGATCGAAAATGTTGATTCGATCAGCGACAATCGTGATTGATTTAGTTTTTAGGTTTATAGCCACCGAGCGTGAATACACGCGCTCTGTGACCTTTTTTTGAGCAACGTACTTTTTGACCGCGACCATCGATTTATCGAATGAATCCATGAGGGACGGATCGACAAAGAATTTCGCCTTTTCTAGTTCTGACGAAATATTTTGGGGATTCCATGAATATCTATATGAAAGATATTCTTTGGCGGCCGCTTCGATTTGAAGATCGGAAATTTTTGTATCGATTTGTGAAACTTGGCCCGTACTGTCGAGCGCGATAACAGTCGGACCACGCCTCACAAAAACGAGTACGAGCATGAGCGATAAAAATGTCGTAAGACAAAGAATAAACGTGAGCATTTTAAGGTTGAAGTTTTCTCTCGCGAATTTTTCGATCATTTTTGGTAAACGTTTGGTTACAAGTGTTTTAGTTTCACCCATAAATTCACCTCCGTGGGTTAAATGTGTTTCTTACTGAATTTATTTTCTGTGCCGCATAGTTTCGAGTGTGGCCCAGGGTTTCAGCTGTCATAACTTTGGCCGCTCCAAGTTTAGCCGGAAATGCGACCGCGGCCATTGCGGCTGTTCCGCCGATTGTCGTCGCTGTTGCCTGAATGCCTCCATTGACGAGTGAGCGCATGATGAGTGGCGTAAACAAAAGTGCAATTGAGACGATGAAGTTCATAACGATTAGCGACGCATACGATCCTTCTGTTTTATACATGTTGCCGAATGTGAGGGACGTAAGCATGGCCGACATAATGGCCCAAAGGCACTTCCAAGATGCCACTTCAATGAGGCCTCGATAGAGATTGCTCGTGATCTTCGCCGTCTGCGGAAAAATGTAACAAAGAATCATGAACGGAGACAAAATGCAGAGCAGAATCCAATAAAAATAGTAAAGCGCAATTGTCACGTACCGAGCGAGATAGAGTAAAAGAAAACTACCAAAGCTTAAGACAGCGATGAACAGATCATCGAATTTGAGTAACAGCACACTTTTTGCCGTCGAGTATTCGCGCGATTTTTCTTGAGCCATTTGCATAAAAGTGGTTAGCCCCTGCATGTTATCGATTCGGGCCGCAAGTCCGTTACTTACATTTAAAATCATGTTTGAAACTTCTGGGAATGTGACGAGAAGTAGCGAAGCCACAAGGCAGCGCTTAACAATATCCGGAAAATCGGGGCTGCCAGATTTTAGGTAGCCAATTACGACAGACAGCAAAATTGCAACTGGCATCATGTAATAAAAGAGATGCGAAAGGCTATCATGCATGCGAACGACAAGTGAGCCGAGTAAATCCATGTGCGGAATCATGGTTCACCTCCGCCACCGTCAACGCGCGGCAAATTTGTTGATTGCGGAAGGTTTCTAAAATCTCGAGAAAGAGCGCCGTAATTGTCATGAACGTTTACGGTTGATATTTTTTCTTTTCGAGTCTCAAGGGCCGTGTTCTCTGCCATGAGCTTTAGCATTTGGCTTTGCGTACGAAGGAGCTCCGTTGAAACGCCGATCAGAACGGCAAGCGCTTGGCTTTCGAGCCGTCCTGCACCCTGGGGGCTTACCTTTGGCGCTATGTACAGAATCTGATCTTTTTCGGCATCCACTTGGCGGGCGAAATCGTAAAGATTGCGGTTCATCGAAATGACTTCGGCAACAGTCTGGTCTTGCGACGCTATAAGATCATGGTCCATGCCTTGCGGCGCGGTCCCGTAAATCTGTTGAATGGCTTGAAGAGCGCTGTTTGGGTCACTTAAATTGCCGTAAACCCCGGCATTGAATGCTGGGCTTATGATGTTTACATCATCAAGTCCTGTTGAGACACCTGTATTGATGTCTTGAAGTAACTGTAAGGTGTCATTGCCGGTGCCAACGATGGATTTTAGTTGCACGACTGTTTGGGTAGCTTGAACAAGAATCTGAGCTAGAACGGCGACGTCGCCGCCGAAGAAATCGGCGCGCGCTGGCATCGATGATAGTAGAATGATGGGGACCGTCAAAATGATAAGTTTTCTTTTCATGCGACGACTCCACCGGGAATGTCGCTCATCGCTACACCAAATGGCAAAGTCTCCGCTGCCTTTGCGATGGCCTTTTCAAGAGTCTGGCCTGCGACCATTTGATTCTGAATGTACTCATTGTCGCGAGCGTCGCTTGTCGAAATCCAATACTCAAGAGGTGACGGGCGAATGCGAACAACTGCACGCGATTCGCCTTCCATGAGAAACCCTTCGCTAAATTGACCTTTGCGTTGCTCTAAACTTTGTATTAGTCGAAGTTCTTGCGAGTTGAGTTTCAGAGTGTCGCTCAGAATTTTAGTGTTGCCCTTCTGGAGCATAATGAGTTTCGTAGCGGTATTGTTGATAATCGCGGGACCAACCGCGCTATTGATAAATTCGTCGAGGCCCTGGCTAATAAAACTTATTCCTGAGCCCGTTTTTCGAAACGTACGAGCGGAATACTCCATAAATGAACTCGCGGCTGGACTTTTAAGTAACTCCCACGCTTCGTCGATGATTACGCGCTTTTGCGTCGAGCGGTCGCGCTCGACCTGATCCAAAATGAAATTAGTTAAAATCAAGATCATGACGGATTGCAAATCTGGATGCTGCGATAGGCCCTTTAGATCGAATGCGACAACCGGCGCATCAACCTTGATCCGCCCATCTCGATCGAGGAGTCGTCCGTAGGGTGTATCCCCAACCCATGGGAACAAAAGTTTGCCGATGCGTTTTAGCGAATCGTCATTCGACTTAGCACACAATCTTGCGAAGTCTGACAGGTGAGGGGACTTTGGATTTTTATTTTCGCGTGCCGAATTAAATATTTCGGTTAGCCCCTGTTCAAGTTGAACGCGGTCAAGGCGAGAAAGTTTTTCGCCTTCGTCAACCACCATTTGCTCCAAAATGCTCACAAGTCCCTTGAGCCGTTCGCCGCTCGGTGCGACGGACGGGTCCGGTAAGTCAAATGGGTTAATCGCGTAGGTGTCCGATAAATTGATTTCAAAATATTGGCCGCCCAAAAGCTCAGTCATTTTCCGATACGAACCGCCGATGTCGATTATGAAGACACGCGTTCCGCGCGCGATTTGTTGGAGCATTAAAAAGTTATTGGCGAAGCTTTTGCCGCTACCGCTCGAACCCGTAACGAGCATATTGTAGTTCGTAAGTTTCGGATCATAGGGGTTAAAGGAATATATGCCGTCCAGACGGGTACTGAGTAGGCACATCGGCTTATTGTCGCCGGAGCTTGGGCCATAAAGTGGCAGGAAATCGGCGAGATTGTTGGTTTTCATACGTTTACTTCGAACAAACGAAATCGGCGCGAGCGGTAAGTCGGACTTGAATACCTTCCATGCACCGACGGATTCTTGAATACCTTCAGAACCGCTGAGCATCTTAAAGCGCGACAGGATTTCTTTTGTCTGAAAGTTGAGCGTCTTTAGAGCCTGGGCCGTAGACTCCGCTCTCAGCACGATCATTAATTCAGCTTGAAATATTTTTTGGCCAGTTTCGATAATTTCTCTTATCAGATTCGTTGTTTGCGAAAGCCGTGATTCACTTTCGAGGTCGTTCACGCGGTTTGATGTTGATGCCGCAAGTGAGTGCGCCATTCGACGCTTTTGTTCAAGGCCGCGCATTTCTTTTGCTTGATCCGGAACCTTCAGTCCAAAAATGAGCTCGAACCGAAACGGCAGCGCTAAAAATGCGCTCATCATTCCCGCATATGTCATTTCGGGTAGAGTTTTAAGCGTTAGTACCCGCGTGCGCTTTTGATCAAGAACGAAATCGTCCTTTTCGAGAACGAGATCTCCGAATACGAGCTGTCCTCTGGGTGAATCTCCATCCACTGCCGTCGCTCGTGGATTGATCACCGGGGGGCTTACGGAAGCACTTCGCGACGGATTTAGGTATTGGTAAAGGAGTTTCACCAAATCGTCGCGCGTGAGTTTTTCAGCTGTAAACCCAAGAGACGTCAAGTTCGAGATCACTGAGTCGAAGGCTTGAGCGAGTGATTGAATTCGGTCGCCATAATTTTGCTCAAAATCGCTAGAAAACTTCTTTGTTTGTGAAATCGAAAATGCCGTCGGTCGTTTTACCCCCTCAGTACGAAGGGATAAGTAGAGCTTGGGCTGAAAAAGATGGCCGTCATGAATCAATCGTTTAATTGATTCAATGCGCGCCTCATCGAGTTGATTAAGAAGCGCGATTGGGGTTGACCGAAGACTTCCGTGTTCGTTGAGTCGATTCTCGAAGTCATTTTCGATGCGAACAAAAAATTGCGCTGACATTCCCTCGGGCAAAGAATTCAAGAACGATCGAAGCCCAAACGTCAGTTGATTGATTCGAGCCTCGTCGAAGCATTCTATGTCGATTGGCGTAACAGCGATCGCTGACGCAACTGATCCGTCGGACAAAATGATATGCGGAATTGGTTCGGACTGAATTTCCCAGTACGGGAGTTCCTCGCATAGGTGCCCGCGCTTATTCATAAGCGCGAACGCTGTCGCTTTGACTGGCGCCTCCAAATTTTCGGTACTCCTCATCAGTAGTATTGGCCGAGAGTACAGTCGGTGCGACCAAATGTTCAAAGAAGTGTTGCAAGTAGCCGTCGGGCTTGCCACGTTTCACGAAAAACAGAAGCCCAAATAATACTAGGCTTGTTCCGAAGACCATCGGGAGACGAAAGCTCGTCTCTCCGAAGATCAGATTCTCAACCGATAGATTGAGCAAAAGAATGAGCACATCGCCGAGTTCAAGGCCGATGATTTTACTTTTTGTGTCTAGCGACCGAGGGACGGTGGATGTCAAAAGTGATTCGTCCATCAGTGCACCGTCTGTGAAATGAAATCAACAATCGCCTGTGCGCCGAATCCAATTGCACAGCCGATGATGGCATACCAAATGTGAATTTTTGCGCGTTCGTTACCGGTCAAAAATGAAAACCCAGCCCATGCGATACCGATGATCGAAAGAGTCGGCAGAATGACTCCGGTAAGTCGACTTTGAATGTCCATGAGAGATGATTCAACGCTTGCATAGCTAAGCGCTGGAACGAGTACGATTGCCGCAATTGTTACGGCCATTAACGCGGTCTTTTTATTAGTCATAGATTCACCTCCTACGCCGCTTGGGCTTGGTTAGAGTTATCGGCCAAATGAAATTTATCGGGGAACATCGAGAGAAAAATATCTTCGCTTAAAAGATAGATATTGAGTCTTAGGTAGGTTCCGGCAACTTCGCCGACACCCACACGGTGCCAGTTGGTTTTGGTTTCGCCATTTGAAAAGCGATATTCACTTGGGATGACAATGGTATATTTTCTTGGATCTTTATTGTCGGGCAAAACAAAATAGGATGTTTCGCCCATGAGCCAAAGTTTGAGTCTAAATTTTTTAGTTCCTCGTTTCATATATGCCGAGCCGATTCGTTCTTTTTGAGTGAGTTCGCCAGTGTGGTTGAGTTCACCGCGATAAACGCAGAAGCGTTCAGTTTTTTGTTCGTGTTTTTGTTCAGCCTTTTTTATGTGAATTACATTATCCGTCATAGTTTCACCTCCATGGGTTAATGGTTGTTTCATGCCGCTACCTCATCGTCGTCATTGCGGCGGTCGAGTGCTTCGTCGCCGTAATCCGCCCAGCCGCACTTTGCGCATTTGAGATAGTAGAGCTCGAAATGGGTCGTTTCGCCGCAGACCGGGCAAAAGTCACCATCCGAGTTTTTGTTTAATGAGTCGTCGATTTCGTCGCATATATCTTCGGCGCTCTCGTCGTAAAGGTGATCGTCGAGATCATCTTCGCGACCACCTTCGGGTCCGCAACGCTTGAATCGAATGTATTTTTCTGTCAGTGGTTCTGCCTGCCGTCTCTTTTGGGCAAAGCGCACCACCTCGTTTTGTTTTTGGTCTTTGTACGTTCGTGACATACCCGCACCTCCTGTCGTTTTGCGTTTGTGTTTTGGCCCACTTACTCCGGCCAACAAGGCCGATTCAAGCGAGTCGCTTCTTGAGGAGATTGCATATGCACGAAAAAAACCAAATCGTGCCAAGGCTATTTATGTTCGCGATTTGACGTTTGATTTTGTAAAATGACGGGAATTTGTTGGCCGGGTGAATTTTTAAAAAATTAACGGGAATCCGTTAAACGCCAACATTAAAACGGTGAGAATTTTAAACTATTCAACAACTTAATTCATTTAACGGGAATCCGCTAAATATAACGGAGATCCGTTAACCAATATGATGTTTTGTCCAGTGAGAAAGACCGTCGGTTTCGGATTTAAAGTGAATCCCATTGCGACGTAGCAGGCTCCGTCGGGAGACTTAAAATATTTTTTGGAATAATACCCTTTTTTAAATGGTAGGCCATGTCCCAGGTTTAGTTGAAATTTAAAAGTTGAGTGGCTCAACCCTTTCGTGATTTCAATAAGTTACAAAGCTTTAGAATTCGCGAAAAAGAAAGGAGCCACTCAATGGCCAACGTAATAAAAGCAGTCAAAAAGATCAACCGCAAACCGCTTCGGCACGCACGACGCGAGGACGTCATGTCCGATCGATTCGAAAATCTCGAGGGACCGATTGAGACGCAGCATTTGCTCATATCGACACTTCTGCCGCCGGCCGTGAAGGCGTTTCTCAAACAATGCGATGACGAAGTCGGCCGACTCTGCGGCGACCGCTACAAGCACGGCAAACAGTGCCAAAGATGGGGGCATCAAAATGGCTCCATTGTATTGGCCAACCAACATGTTGCCATCGAGCACCCGAGAGTGCGCGGCAAAGACGGCCGCGAAGTCGCACTTCAGACGTACGAGGAGTTTCAAGATCCGAGGCTTTTCGACAATGCCGTTTTTGTCGAGGGCATTAAACGCGTAAGCCAGCGCGATTATGAAAAGGGCGTGCAAAAAATTGCAAACTCATTTGGTTTTAAAAAGAGCAGCGTCTCCCGGCACTGGATCAAAGTGACGGCGAGAAAGATCGAGGAGCTGCAAACAAGGTCTCTTCGAGAGCTGGACATTCGCGCGGTGTTCATCGACGGAAAGAAATTTCGAAAGCATGGCGTGATCGTCGCTCTCGGTGTCGCCGTCGACGGGCGCAAGTATGTTCTCGGCATTTACCAAGCCGACACTGAAAACAGCGAGTCGTGTATTGCACTGCTAAACGACCTTGAAATGCGGGGCTTGCCGGAGCGGGGTTTACTGTTTGTTGTCGACGGCGGCTCTGGTCTCAATAAGGCGCTCAACATCAAGTACGCATGCGACGACAAACGACACCGTCGGGCAATTCGAATCCGCTGCTATGTGCACAAATGGCGAAACATCGAAGCCGCACTCGGCGCCGACGCCCACAAAGCCTCAGGTCTTTTCTGGGCGCTTCGGGGCGCTAAAGACATGGCCGAAGCAAAGGCCATCTCCAGCCAGCTTGAGAGTGTCTTGCGCGATTTGAATCTATCGGCACTTGAAAGCTATCGGGAGGCGAAAGATGATTTGCTTGTCATTCACGAGTTAAAATTATCTCGCCAACTAAAAAAGTTTTACTCGACGACAAACCCGATCGAATCGCTCAACTCACTTATCGAAGAAGACATGCGACGGGTGAAGA
>DAIDJH010000020.1 GCA_027451425.1 Bdellovibrionales bacterium
AGGCGGCCAAGGCGCCAGTCGATGATTCGGTTGTCACTAAGGTAACTGCGACTCAAACCGCAACGGAAAAACCAGCAAAAGCGAAAGTGAAAACTGCGACCTCGGCCAAAAAGGTTGTGGCGAAAAAAGCGCCAGGAGTTATTCGGCGTAAGGCGGGCGAAGTGCCCGCTCCGGCGGCGTCAGCCGGAGCGGGCTAGGTGCTTACTCACGATGAGGCTGAACTGTCGCCAGATGCAGCTCATGCAATTCAGGGTGCGACAACAACTGAATCGGCAGAAGCTCAATCCGCTAGCGCGGCGACTGGTGCTCAACCGGCCGAGGCTAAACGCCGGAATATTGTTGGACGTATGGATTTGAGTCGTGCGCGAGCGCCGATGGCTGCCGGTGGTTTGCAAGACCGCAGTGGAATGCGTGCTCCTGTCACAAGTCCGCGCAATATTCGGACCGGATTTTTCGCTCAAGGCCCGATTGTTGAACAGCCGCCTGATTTTGAACAAGAAAAGCAGAAAGAAGAAAAAAAGCGACGTCCTGGTGCCGGCAAAGAAGAAGAAGTTCAAATTTTTAATGCGTCGGATTTTCGTAAACGCGAGGTGATTTTTCAACCCAAAAAGAAAAAAGTGGCGGTTGGGCGTGATGTGAAGAAGCCGCTTTTGACCACTCCTAAAGCTTCGAAAAGGATCGTTCGCGTTGAAAAAGTCATGTCGGTTGCTCAGTTGGCATCGGCAATGGGCGTGAAAGCTCCAGCGTTGATCAAAAAGCTGATGTCTGAAGGCGTGACTGCAAACATTAACACAGACCTTGATTTTGACACTATCGCATTGATAGTTCCCGAATTTAACTTTGAAGCTGAAAACGTTTACCGAACTGTTGAACAACGCCTCGATGAGGCTGCCTTCGGTGAGCTCGACAGTGAAGCAATTACTCGGCCGCCGGTAGTTACGATCATGGGGCATGTCGACCATGGCAAAACGTCGCTGCTGGATGCCATTCGTCAAACAAATGTCGCTTCGGGCGAAGCGGGGGGCATTACACAACACATTGGTGCGTACAAAGTTCGACTTGAAAACGGCAAAGAGATTACATTTTTGGATACGCCCGGCCACGAGGCTTTCACGGCTATGCGTGCACGCGGAGCAAATGTCACTGATGTAGCGATAATTGTTGTAGCTGCCGACGATGGCGTCATGCCTCAGACTGTCGAAGCCATTTCGCACGCGAAAGCAGCGGAAGTGCCGATTATTATCGCGGTAAACAAAATTGATAAGCCAGGCGCTGACGTTAACCGCATCAAACAACAATTGACTGAGCAAGAGATTGTTCCGGAAGAATGGGGCGGGTCGAATATTTTTTGTGAAGTTTCGGCTTTAAAGAAAACCGGCGTTCATGAACTTTTGGAACAAATTCTTTTGGTTGCCGAAGTTGAAGATTTAAAAGCGAATCCTAAACGGTCGGGAACGGGCATTGTTATTGAGTCGCGCCTTGAAAAGGGGCGCGGAGCCGTTGCCACGATACTTGTTCGAGATGGTCACTTTTCGATCGGAGACAATATTGTGGCGGGAGTTGCGGCTGGCCGCGTACGAGCAATGACGAACGATCGCGGCGAAATGGTCGAGACCGCGCAACCCGGTGATCCAGTTGAAGTTTTGGGTTTACCCGAGGCGGTGAGCGCCGGCGAACGCATCGATGTTGTACAGGATGAGGATATCGCGCGCGAGATCGCATTGGCGAGACGAGCTGAGCTTGAAAAGCCGAAAGCCACGGGCAAGGCCGCAGTTTCACTCGAAGAGCTTTTTGCAAAAATTCAACAGGGTCAGGCTCAAGAGTTCAATGCCATTCTCAAAGCCGATGTTGCGGGCAGTGTTGAAGCTTTGCGAGAAATGTTGAACAAAGCCTCGACTCCAGAAGTGAAGGTAAAAATCGTGCATAGCCAAGTGGGTGGCGTCACAGAGTCGGATGTTCTTCTTGCATCGACCTCCGGTGCCGTTATCTTGGGATTTAATGTGCGTCCTGACACTCCTGCCATGCGGATGGCAAAGGAGCTTCACGTTGACGTGCGTACATATACAATTATTTACGAACTTCTCGATGACGTAAAAAAGGCTATGGCTGGCAGGTTACAACCTGTCACAAAAGAAGTGGCTAAGGGTCGCGCCGAAGTTCGTGAGGTTTTCAGTGTGCCCAAGGTTGGTAATATCGCGGGTTGCTCCGTGGTTGACGGCAAAATTACACGATCGGATCAGTGTCGAGTCATCCGTGATGGTGCGATCATCTATCAAGGCAAGTTCGCCAGTTTGCGGCGATTCAAAGATGATGTGCGAGAAGTGGCGACAGGTTTTGAGTGCGGTATCGGCATAGAAAATTTCAATGACATTAAAGTTGGCGACACAATTGAAGCCTATGTAGTTGAGCAGGTTGCTCCCACAACCATTTAAGGAGCTTTTCAGTGAAAGATGACCGACGCATTAGACGTGTTGAAAAAGAAATTCAGCACGTCGTCGCGAATTTTTTGCTGAAAGGTTTTAAGCATCCTCTGCGGGGTTTTGTATCGATCACGCGGGTGGAGTCGAACGAAAAATTACGCACGGCCAAAATTCTTGTGAGCGTCATGGGCGATGAGGCTGAAAAGGATGAATCCATTTCGATTTTGAATGAAAACATTCGCGACATTCAGAACGAAATCAATAAGCATCTTCGAATGAGATATGTGCCGCGGGTCTCGATAGTGTTGGATGAGGGGATGGAAAAGACTCTTCGTATCGAAGCGGCGTTGAGAGAAATTGCGCAGTCTCGTTCGAGATTGGATGAGTAGGCGCCACCATGTATCATGGCCTTTTGCTCATCGATAAACCGACCGGTGTGACGAGCCACGATGTGGTGAACCACGTGCGCAAAGCGTTTGGCACGCGCGAAGTGGGGCACGCGGGGACTCTTGATCCAATGGCGTCAGGGCTGCTTGTTTTGCTCCTGGGTGAAGCGACAAAAATATCCGACTACATTTTAAACGAAGACAAAAGCTATCAGTTGCGCGTTCGTTTTGGCGTTCGGACCGATACGCTCGATATGACCGGTCAAATTTTAAACCATGAAGACGTTCATCTCCCGATCGAATCGATTCGATCCGTGGCGCAAACTTTGGTAGGGTCCTTTATGTGGCCGGTACCGGCCTATTCCGCTGTTAAAGTGAACGGTCAAAAACTATACCAAGCCGCACGTGCGCAAAACCCCGCGGTTGTAGCGGGAAACATCGAATTGCCGGTAAAAGAAATGAATTTTTGGGGTCTCAACGTGTCGGAAGTGACGTCTCAAGCAATCGAAGCGCATATCTATTGTTCCAAGGGGAGCTACATTAGACGGTGGGCCAGCGAACTTGGCGAAAAATTAGGTTGCGGTGGCACGCTGGAGGCATTGCGACGAACGGGTTGTGAACCATATCGGCTCAGTGACGCGCTCTCGCTTGAGGCGGTCGATGAGGTCGCCGAAACCTTAAGGGCGGAGAAAATGACGGGGCATCCAGGTATTATCCCCCTACGCGAAACATTGCGGGATTGGCGGACAGTTTCCGTGCGAGGTCGCGACCAAATGTTACTGTTGAACGGTCAGATCCCAATGGAGATCGATCGCCGCTTGCTCCCTGAAAAAAAGCAGGCCATTCAGTCGGGTAACCCCGTGCCGATCAAAGTTTTAAGCGGTGAGCGTGGCGAAATGCTGGCTTTGCTTGAAGCGCACCCTAATCGCGGCCTTAAAATTTGTCGCATATTTAAGCTTGTCGATGTCCCGCAAAATCAGTAAAGTCGAGCGTTTTTATAATATGGAGGTCCTATGGCTCTAGCAAAAGCCGAAAAAGAAAATACGGTGAAACGTTTTCGCAGAGGTGAGCTCGACACGGGCAGCTCGGAAGTTCAAATCGCGCTTCTAACTGCACGGATCAACCATCTTACCGGCCACTTTAAAACTCACGATAAAGACCAGCATAGCCGTCGCGGCATGTTTAAGTTAGTTTCGCAACGGCGAAAGCTGCTCAATTATTTGAGAAAAAACGATTCCAAAAAATATATTAAACTTATCGAAGATTTGAGTCTTAGAAAGTAGAGTTCGATGAAAGAAACGGTTTCTTTTGAGATCGAAGGGCGCACTGTCACGTTTGAAACGGGCCGGTTGGCCAAGCAAGCGCACGGAGCCGTCTTGTGCACGTGCGGGGACAACATGGTGCTTGTCACCGTGGTTTCTGATAAATCGAGCGGCGACGCCGATTTTTTCCCTCTCACAGTTGAATATGTTGAACGTTTCTATTCAACAGGCCGTGTGCCGGGTGGATATTTTAAACGTGAAGGCCGGCCAACGACTGACGCGATTTTGAATTGCCGTCTTATTGATAGACCTTTGCGACCGTGCTTTCCCGAAGGATATAATTTTGACACGCAAGTGGTTGCCACTATTTTGAGCTATGACGGGCAATATCCGATCAACAATTTGGCAAGTATTGCGGCATCCGCCGCTTTTCACATTAGCGATATTCCGTTTAATGGCCCTATCGCGTCGGTAACAGTTGGACGAGTGAACGGGCGTATGATTGCCAATCCCACGCATGAACAGCTCGAGAATTCCGACATAGACATTACAGTTGCCGGTACGAAGAACGGCATTTTGATGGTCGAAGGTGAGGCAAAATTTGTAGCCGAAGCCGATGTCCTTGCCGCTCTTCGTTTCGCACACGAGTCGCTTATGCCGGTTCTCAATGCGCAAGAAGAATTGAGAAAAAAAGTTGGATCTACAACGAAACGTGAATTTACCCCGGTCGAAATTGAACCACAATTTCGAGCCATGACCGAAGCCTATTTACGTCCGCTTGTTGAGGCGGCTTTGTCCGAACGACAAAAGCAAACGCGCTATGGGCAACTCGATGCCGCGATTCGCTCGGCCACGGAAAAATTTATTCCCCAACAACCGAGTGAGTTGCAAGCGCAACGTACCAAAGAACTCGGCAAAATTTTTGAAGACTTGAAGTATCATATGGCCCGCCGAATGATTATCGTCGACGGTGTGCGTATCGATGGCCGTGACACAAAAACTGTTCGACCAATTAGTACCGAGGTTGGTTTGCTCCCGCGGGCTCATGGTTCAGGACTATTTACGCGTGGTGAGACGCAGGTTTTAGGGACGGTCACTTTAGGCACGGGCGATGATGAGCAAAAAATCGACGCGCTCGAAGGCTTAACGTTGAAGCGATTCATGCTCCACTATAACTTCCCACCGTTTTGCGTGGGCGAAACCGGGCGTGTGGGAGCGCAAAGTCGCCGCGAAGTGGGTCATGGCAACCTAGCTGAACGCGCGCTCAAAATGGTGGCGCCCGACTATGAAAAGTTCCCGTATGTTTTGCGGATCGTGAGTGAAGTTCTCGAATCGAATGGTTCGAGCTCGATGGGCACAGTTTGCGCGGGTACTCTGGCGATGCTCGATGCCGGTGTCCCGGTCAAAGGCAATGTCGCAGGCATTGCGATGGGCCTCATCACGGACGGCGGGAAATATGCGATCTTGAGCGATATTTTGGGCGATGAAGACCATTTGGGCGACATGGATTTCAAAGTGGCTGGTACGCGCGATGGGATCACAGCTCTACAAATGGACATCAAAATCGATAGTCTCACTTTTGAAATTATGGAAAAGGCGCTTGCCCAAGCCCACGATGGCCGTAACCATATTCTCAACGAGATGGAAAAGACCATTCGTGCTCCACGAGGTAAAATTTCGGAGTACGCGCCACGTATTGAGACCATTCAAGTGAAGCCGGAGAAAGTTCGCGAAGTGATCGGCGCCGGCGGTAAAACAATCAAAGCGATTATTGAAGCGACAGGCGTCAAGATTAACATTGAAGATGACGGCAAAGTCCATATTGCGGCATCGGATCCGGAAGCGACGAAAAAAGCGATCAAAATGATTCAAGATATTTGCGCCGAGGCCGAGGTTGGTAAAACGTATCATGGCAAAGTCGTGAAGATCGCGGATTTTGGCGCGTTTGTCGAAATTTTGCCGAACATGAGTGGGCTCCTTCATATTTCCGAAATTTCGCACGAACGCATACGCAGCGTCGGCGATGTTTTGAAAGAAGGCGATGCAATCGACGTAAAAGTGTTGGAAGTCGATCGCTCTGGCCGTATCAAGTTATCGCGAAAGGCTTTGCTTACGCGCGCGAATGTGGACGCTTAAAGTTCCCGCTCTAAGTGGCGAAAGATGAAAGCGTTTGAGTTTGAGCCTCTTTATAACAAAACAGTTTTAGATAATGGGGTTCGGATTATCACCGAACACCACCCTTCAAGCCGCGCAGTCTGCGCCGGGATTTTTGTTGATCAAGGTACGCGTGACGAACCCGAGGACATCATCGGTGCCGCTCACTTTGTCGAGCATATGGTTTTTAAGGGGACAGAAACTCGCGATGCCTACGAGATCGCGCGTAGCCTTGAAGCCGTCGGCGGGGAGTTGAACGCTTACACGACTCGTGAGCAAACCTGTTTTCATGCAATTGGCCTTCGCGAACATTTGCCTCTCAGTCTCGACGTACTGTCGGATCTCATGAGTAACGCGCAATTTGAGACCAACGATTTTAAAAAAGAACGCGATGTGATCATTCAAGAAATCCACATGTCGCAAGATGAGTACGACGACTGCATTTTCGATCTCGCATTTGAAAACGCCTACAAAGGGCATGAACTGGGTCGATCGATTTTAGGTACTCCCAAATCGCTTGAACATATCACGCGCCGCAAGTTGATGGATTTTTATACGCGACGGTATCAAGGCCACAACATGTTGGTCTGCGTGTCCGGGCACGTGAACCACGAAGAGGTCGTACAACTGATGTCGCGTACACTGAACCTGCGACGTCGACACTTTCAAGCCCCGCCGCGAAGGCGGCCGCTCTTTCGCCCGTTTCAAAAAGTATTGTCGCGTCCGTCGGAGCAGCTTCACGTTTTGGTGGCGCTCCCATCTGTTTCGGTGCGCGATCGGCAGCGATTTGAGTCATATTTGGCAAATGCGGCTCTCGGTGGCGGTATGACTTCACGGCTCTATCAAAAGGTCCGCGAGAAATTGGGGATTGCCTATACCGTTTATAGTTACTTGCAACCGTTTTACGATACGGGGATTCAAACTGTTTATTCAGCGACGTCGCCGCGCCATATGAAGCGCATTTTAAGCGTGATTGTTCGCGAAATTGAAAGCTTGGCGCGTCGAGGTTTGTCCCGTGCTGAGCTCGATTATTATCGTACGCAGGTCATCGGCAGTCTTGTGCTTGAATCTGACGATATTGACAATCGGATGAACGCGATCGGCTATAGCGAAATGATATTTGGTGAATATCGCACTGTCGACCAAACCATCCAAGAGCTGCAAAAGGTAACGGTGGAGAGTCTTAACGCGTATTTAAAAAAATACTTTGATATCAGCCGGGCCGGAGCTATCCTGATCGGCGATTTGAATGAAGATCGCGCGGCGAATTATATTGCGCGAACATTGGGCGACAAACAGTAGAGCAAAGGAGCTTGTCATGGAAACGACACGTCTTACCGAAAGAATCAAAACGGTGGCGCAAGCGGTTGAAAAGTTTGTGGAGCATAATCTCATTGAAAAAGAACAGCGCGACGAAAATTTTCGCAAACTCGCATTGGCGTTTGAAACTTTCGTCCAGCGAGCACAGGAGCGAAGCGGCGATCAAGCTGATGGCAAGCAAAGCGACCAACGCGCCGAAATGTCCTTCGATAAGCGCAATGTCGAGCCTGGTGTTCGCGTGGCGGTGAAGGTGCACGAGCATTTCAAGGGGGATCTCCCGGAGTATCAATCTCCACTTGCCAGTGGATTTGACGTTCGCGCTCAATTGAGCCAGTCCGTTAGTTTAGAGCCAGGGCAGCGTGCACTTGTGCCGACCGGCCTCAGCTTTTCAATTCCAATGGGCTATGAAATTCAAGCCCGGCCACGCAGCGGTTGGGCGATTCGCGATGGAGTCACTCTTCTCAACACTCCTGGTACGATCGATGCCGATTATCGCGGTGAAGTGAAAATCATTTTAATCAATCTGGGTCAGTCGACCGTCACCATTCATGATCAAGATCGAATCGCACAACTTGTTCTTTCACCCGTTTGTCGAGCTCATCTCGCGCGGGTTGAGAGCCTAGACGAAACGGAGCGCGGTGATGGCGGCTTCGGTAGCACCGGCCGCTAGCAGCTGTTGAAGACGGCTTGTCGGCGAGTGCACTACTGAATATATGTCCAACAAAAAATATTTTATTTTTAATAATTCGCGGGTGTAACCCGAAAATAGATAAATGGGAGAAAGCCCATGATGTCAAAGGGAAGGATCGAGGCATTTAGCGATGGGGTCATCGCGATTCTCATCACAATTTTAGTCCTGGATCTCAAGATTCCTCACGGTGAGGATCTTCGTTCACTCTATCCGTTGCTCCCCGTATTCCTGGCATATACGCTGAGCTTCATTTATCTCGGTATTTATTGGAATAATCACCATCATATGTTTCAGCTTGCGGCACGGATCAGCGGCTGGGTCATGTGGTCCAACTTGCATCTCCTCTTCTGGCTCTCGCTGGTCCCGTTCACCACCGGCTGGATGGGAGAAAATCACTTCGAACCCTTACCAACGGCGCTCTACGGTGTAAATCTTCTGATGGCGGCGATTGCCTACTGGATTCTCCAGCAATCTATTATCCGAGCCGAGGGTTCTCATTCCAAACTTGCGGTCGCCATCGGCCAAGATTGGAAGGGAAAGCTATCGCCTTTCTTTTATATTGCGGGTATCGCGCTGGCGTTCGTCGCTCCATGGGTGTCGCAGGCAATTTATGTTTTTGTCGCGGTCATTTGGTTCATACCGGATCGCAGAATAGAGAAAATTCTTTAGATCAGGTCGTATTATGCCAACTAATGATTCAATTCTTGTTTGATTACTTCAAGTGATGCGGGAGTGGTCAGATTGCTTTTGTATTTTTCTTTTTCGCTGCGAAAATGCCAAGAAGAATAAATCCAAAATAAAAAATAGGCTAAATAAACGGCGGCGACTATTTTACCGAACCGCTTTCGATCGACGTTGAAATTTTCGCTCACGCCGACTACGAGAAGAAGTCCGCTCAGGAATAGTCCGACAAGTGTAATAAATGGGACCCAATGACTGATGATCGAAAGAGCCATCGCCGGTACGGCGGCAAGTAAAATCAAAGTGAAAATTCGTCGAGGATGTGGTTCGCGATCAAAGAAAAAAACCAGAGTGTAGTATACCATTCCGGTTACTAACGCGGCACTGATAACGGACATAACGGGGGTGACAATGAGGCCCGAGAAAAATTGCGTAATATGACCGCTCAAAAGTCCGCGCAAGGCCCCGCAAATCGCCGCCATGACGATATAAAAAATGACGAGTGCTTGCCAATCCCAATCGGGAACATTTTTTATGGATTCGATTGGGTTGCGTGAAAACGCCGCCAAATAGCGAATGAGATGTCCGAGTTTTTCGAGCTGAGGTTCGGCCGCTAATTGTTCGTTGGATTCATCTGCTGTCATGTTGCACATCTTAAGAAGTTAGGTTCTAGTCGCAAATTATTAAACGCGCAATCCGTCTAAAAACTCCCAGCCAACATCAGCGTACCGTCGATTGAGCCGGCATCTGCCGTCGTGTGAATCATTGGCGCTTCGTAGGCGGCATCTAGCCTGATGCCGAATCCAGATGTAATTCCGAAATTGAGGCCGCCATCAAAAATTGACGCGGGCGTCGTGTTCTCACCGGCAAACGTGCTCGGGACGTTGCCAGTCAGTGTGAGATAGCGTGCCGTCAAGCCGGCAGCGAAGATAGCTGAGAGCATGTGTTGGATGGGAATTTCATGTTGAACGAGCAGACCAAATTCTTGCATCTGAAGTTCCATCTGCTGCGAATTGAATGGATTGAAGGACGTGAGCGTGCCGACCGCCTGCCAATCCGGTGAAAATAAATCGATGCCCAGGTCGACCTCGTATCCCTGAAGATCGGCGCTTGAAGGCAACCCGCGCGTTGAAACAAGATTTAAGTGCGACATCACAGCGCCAAACGCCGCATGGAACTGAATGTCATCGAAGGGATCGCTCGATTGGGGAACTTGCGCAGTCGTAGATTCGCCGTCGAGATCATGAACAATGGAGTCATAGCCGGCGTACTGTTCGTCGGCAAAGCCGCGCGTTGAAAACAACGCGAGCCCGACGATCAGACAAACGGTTAGACCGACAAGCGGGGCTAGACTTTTTGCTCGGTGGACCACCGTCTTTTCAGCGTGCACGCGCGAGCCTCCTGTCTTTCAGACACAAGTGTAACAAAAAAAGGGTGAAACGCAAAAACTCGTCTTCTTTTTTGGACCAGGACATTTTAAAATTTGTGTATGGAAGTGAGTGAAAAAGTTTATTGCGCATTTTGCCGGTTAGAGCGGCGGGTTTATCTTAAAAAAAATATCACCTGGACAAATGTCGTGCTGGCTTTTTTGGGCTCCACAATTTTGATGTTTGCCTTTTGGCAGCGGTGGGATCCTCGTGGAATTTTCATTTTTGTACTATTTTTGGCTTTTGCGGATATTTTTATTCGATTTCGTTGGCGAATGGCGCTGAAGTGCCCCCACTGTGGATTTGATCCTCTTTTGTATAAGAAGGACCCTGATGAAACGGCAAAACGCGTGAAAGCGCGACTGGATGAAGTTCGCCAGTCAGAAAGCTTTCTTTTTCGATCGCAAAATCCGTTATCGCAACTCCCCGCCGTTCACGTAAGTGACAAGCCACTAGAAAAGATTCAATAATGAATCATGCGATTTTATGCGACTTTGTTTTTTTTAGGGGTCATGCTTCTTCCGCTTTCGGCTTTAGCGCAAGGTGATTATGCTCCTTACCAACAACCGCAGCAGATAAAACAAATTCTCACGCCAAAGAAGCCAATGCCCAAAAAGCCTGTGCAGAGGCGGCCACGCGATACGGGCCAAGACGCGGTGGTGAAGGTCGATGGCGCGGCAATTTACCTAGCACCCAATTTCGATTCTCCCGTGCTTGGTTACATGGATAGGGGGCGGCGCATTCGCGTGTCAAAAGCCATGTACCAGGGAATAGGCGGGCTTGGCGATTTTTATCGCGTTCATGCGGGGCCAAAACGATTTGGTTATATCACTGACACGGATATTATCTTGAAGGATCAGCATCGAGAAGGTCATGGAAATTCCAATAGTGAGCCCGAAGATGAAGACGAAGATCATGACACTCGTGATATTTATTTAAGCCGTTACGTGGGGCTGGCCTTCTACAACTATAATTACGCAGAAAAAATCAGTGGTGGGGCCCGGTCTGCACCGACCGCGATGTATGGTATGAAGTTCGATGGGCCGACTCAACTAATGGGCGGTCTGCCTCTGGACTTCGATCTTTTGTTCACCACGGTTCCCCCCTCGTTTTATAATCAAATTGCGACAGGTGTGTCGGGATACATGTTCATGGGCGATATGCTGGCGAATTTGCCTGTTACGCAAACTCGGAGATTTTTGCTTTCAGCCGGCTTTGGTTTGATGGCGCGGTTTTCAGATTGGTCTGTGCTCTTAAAAAATCGCCCGGATTTGGGCAAATTTGATTCTCAGGAGTTGGCCATGGGCGTTGTTGGGGAGATTTCCGGTACCGTACGGTTGACGAAGAAATTCGCCCTACGTGCCGATGCTCGCTATATTTACGAAAAAGAACAATATGCCGGTATTGGCGCGGCACTTGAATACAGGTATTGATTCCGGGTATTAAATATGAATGCCAATTCGTGTTCTTGAAAATCAGGTTATCGATCAAATCGCTGCCGGTGAAGTCGTTGAGCGGCCTGCGCATCTTGTAAAAGAAATTGTTGAGAACGCACTCGATTCGGGCGCAAACGAGATCACTGTCGACTTTAAAGATGGCGGGCGCCACGTTCGGGTAGATGACAATGGGCAGGGCATCCCCGCCAGTGAGCTGGCCCTCGCGCTTGCCCGTCACGCCACAAGTAAAATTGAAAAAGTAAACGATATCTGGCGCATCCATTCTTACGGCTTTCGCGGAGAAGCCTTAGCCAGTATTGCGGCCGTGAGTCGGCTGACTCTTACTTCACGGACGGAAGGTGCAGACTCTGGCCATTTTATTGTTGCCGAGTACGGCAAAATCGGCAGCGTTCAGCCCGTCGGTGCGGCGGTTGGAACAAGTGTTGTCATCGAAGGATTGTTTGAAAACGTTCCGGCCCGGTTGAAATTTTTAAAATCTGACACAGGTGAAGCCGCCGCTATAAAAATGCAATTAAAAGCGCTTGCACTTGTCCGTCCGGATGTCGCTTTTCGTGTGCGCCACGATGGGGAGTTCGTGGCCTATTGGCCGACCGCCCCCACG
>DAIDJH010000021.1 GCA_027451425.1 Bdellovibrionales bacterium
CGTGGCCATCCTAACGTCGAGGTCGCTGACCAAGGACGAAAAAGAGCTTGCTGAAAAAATGCTCCACGCGATCGATTGCCGAAATATTTTATGGAGCGAAGAGCCCGGTTCATCCGAACTGGACGGCGCTCGTGGGGTGGTCGCGTTCGGAATAAATAGTGACGGAGTAAAGCGTGGCGGTGCCGAAGGCGAAGGTGCCAATCGCGTCTTGCACCTTACGGATCTGGCCGATTTTTTCAGCTTTGACGCTAAAGTGCGTGAGCTCAAAAAAACGACATGGGAACAACTAAAAAAATTTAAACAGTCGTTGCTTGTGTTGCTGGCATTTGTCTCGATTGCGATTATATCGAAAAATTCGAATGCTCAGGCGGCGACGCGCACTGTGCAAGTGCCGGCACAGGCTCAAGCCGCCCAATGCGTAATAGAAACAAAACTCGACAATGTAATCGGGCCAGCAAGCCTTGATCTTATTCAGAGGGCCAAGCGCCGCGCGATAAAAAATAATTGCGGTTCAGTGCTGCTTCTCATCAATACTCCTGGTGGGAATTTGCAAACCACACGTCTTATTGTCGAAGAGATTTTAAATTCACCCATGCCGTTTCTTTGTTTCGTATATCCGCCCGGTGGTCATGCGGGTAGCGCCGGTGCGATTATTCTCCAGAGCTGTCATCTCGCCGGGGCGGCTGAAGGCACAAGCATTGGGGCCGCCACGCCGATCGAAGAAACGGGCGCGAATATTCCTTCGGATTTGCGAAAGAAAATACTCAACGACACGGTGGCGTGGGTGACGTCGTTGGCGCACTTGCGCGGGCGAAACGAAGAATTCGCTGAAGATATTATTCTTCAGGCCAAAGCGGTGAGCGCTGACGATGCGTTGAAATTAAAGTCGATCGAGTTTGTCGGGGCGACTCCCGAAGATTTTTTAAAATTCGCGGCCGGGCGTACGGTCCAAATTGAGAATAACCATGAAGCAGTGTTGCAGCCGGGGCGGGTGATTCTATTTTCACACGATTTGCGGTTCAAGGTTATGGATATTCTAATGAACCCGCAGGTTGCCTATTTTTTGTTAATGGGCAGTCTTGGGTTACTGTATTTTGAAATCACGCACCCGGGGCTTGTCGCTCCGGGAGTGATCGGTGGTTTGGGGCTCATTCTCGCGCTTAGCGCGCTGCACATGATGGATGTGACGTGGGGCGCGGTTCTATTGATTCTTTCGGGGATCGGGCTTCTTATTGCTGAAGCTTTTATGCCGACTTTTGGCGTCGTCGGGTTTGGCGGTATTGTTGCGTTTTTCATAGGAAGTTTATTTTTATTTGATTACGGAGCGACTGGCTTTTCAATTCCGCTTTCTGTCATTTTGCCGACGGTGATTTTTCTCGGAGCGCTACTTCTCGGCATTGCGTATCTTGCATTTTCTTATCGCAAGCGGCGAAAGCTTGCGGGATTTGGCTCTCTCATCGGGAGCCGAGCCAAGGTGACCGAAGTTCAAGCCGGCGACGCGAGGCATGGTTACGTCGAGGTCGACGGCGAGCTGTGGCGTTATCAAAGTGCCGAACCGTTGACGATTGGGCAAGAAGTTCGAATTATGAACCATAACGGGTTTACGTTACAGGTGACGCGCGCGAGCGAAGTTGGCGCTGGTCCCTCGAGCGTGAACCCCTCGCACTGAAAGGAGCCGCAAATGCCGGCTATAATTTTTCTCGTTGTTGTTGGTCTATTTATTGTTATGGCGTCGTTTAAGGTTTTAGCTGAGTGGGAACGCGCCGTTGTTTTGCGGTTTGGTCACTCCACCGGAGTGAGAGGGCCGGGCATCATCGTTTTGATACCGATCATAGAAAAGATGTATCGCATCGACACGCGAACAATCGCGATGGATGTGCAGCCGCAAGATGTGATCACTCGTGATAACGTCAGTCTAAAAGTCACAGCCGTGATTTATTTTCGTGTGGTAAGCCCGGAGCTTGCCGTTGTGCGTGTCGAAGATTACTACTTCGCAACCAGTCAGCTCGCGCAAACGGCGCTGCGCTCGGTATTGGGGCAATTTTCACTCGATGATTTGCTGTCGACTCGCGATCGCATCAATCACACGCTGCAAGAGAACCTGGATAAATCGACCGAACCTTGGGGAGTAAAAATCACCGCTGTCGAAGTGAAGAATATCGATTTGCCAAAAGAGATTCAGCGCGCAATGGCGCAAGAAGCTGAAGCCGAACGGGAACGGCGCGCAAAAATCATCGCGGCCGAGGGCGAATTGCAGCGTTCTGAAAAGTTATTTCAAGCGTCGGAGAAAATTTCTGGGTCTCCATCCGCTTTGCAGCTTGCCTACCTTCAGGCTCTGACTGAAATTCAAAAAGAAGGCAAGAACACGATTATTTTTCCATTACCGCTGGACATACTGAAACCATTTCTGAATACTAAATAGGCATCCTATTTGAAAATTGCGAGTGACCGCATGACCCATGGAGGGGTGTTTGCGATTTCGGCGATTTGGCATTCGTTTGTTTTTCCTTCGCCTGATTTTGGGCATTGCTTTTTTGTCTGGTGTTGTATTTTTGCCAGATGCTTACGCCATGCAGCTGCCGCAATTTATTCGCGTGCGAATTCTACAGGCTCAAGCGCATCTTTTCATCGATGGTTTTGACCTTCATGTGAAGGGCACAAATTTAAATGAAACCAATTTGCCTGTTCACTCGATGGTGCGGGTTTCTTTGAGTGATCGAGGCTGGGTAATCGAACCGCAATCAAACAACTCGGGCACGCATTCGTCACGTGAACTTCGTTTTAAAGGGGCATCTGTTGAGATTTCAGGTGAAATGATAAAATTCCGCGGGCAAATGCAACCCTCGGCCGTTTTTCTTTTAGAAAAGCAAGGGCACGGGTTTGATGTCGTCGCCAAATTGCCGCGCGATGAATATTTGAAGGGAGTGCTCCCGAATGAAATGCCGTTGAAGTGGCCGCGTGCGGCGCTTGCCGCGCAAGCGGTGGCCTCGCTTTCGTACGCGTGTGCCCAGGCTGTCGCGCGCGTGAACGGAGGCTTTGACGTTGATAGCAGTGTGGAGAGCCAAGTTTTTCGCTGGGACACATTCACGCATTTAACGGCGCCGGAGAAATCAAAACTGGCGCAAGTGCTTTGGCAAACGAACAACCGTGTTCTTGTTGCCTCCAACGGCAAACCGTATCTTGCATATTTTCACTCCGATTGCGGTGGCACGACTGAACTCCCGCAAAATGTTTGGGGTGAAAAACATGATTTTCATGCTGGTGGCTCGGCCATCGTTCATGACTCGTATTGTTTACTCAATCGCCACAATCATTGGCATCTTCACGTCACGTGGGCGCAAATTCAGTCCGCCGTGCAGGCACGGTTTCACGATTTTCAGGGAGTGATTCATGACGTCAACGTGCTGTCGCGTTCGCCATCGGGGCGTGCCGCGCAAATTGAAATCGATGGCGGGTTAAAAAAATTGCGCATATCCTCGCAGGATTTTCGGCAAATGATGGGATATTCGCGTCTGCGGAGCACATTGTTTACAATTGAACACGCGCCAGACGGATTGGTGTTTGATGGGCGCGGCTTTGGTCATGGCGTTGGCTTATGCCAACATGGCGCGCGGTTCATGGCCCTCAACGGTTCAACATATAGACAGATTCTCAAGCATTATTATCCGTACGCGCGGTTGACTTCCACCCCCGCAGTGCCCGTGCCGCAGCATCAACTGTTGGCTCGATGGGGACGGAATGCGAGGGGCGATCGATCAGTTGTGCTAGACGCTCGGGTATTTCAAGCGCCGTTGTCTCACCGGATTTTGAATTTGCGCCAATTAACGGCCTCACAATTTCAGAAAATTTCGCTGGATGAGCGGTGGCCACAATAACCCAGTGAGGTGACTTCATCTGCTCGCGCGCGACGACGGCGGTCGCGGTGTGAGGGCACCAAATTTCTCCCCAATTTGTTTTGCCGTGTCGAATCACGCGGCGGATATCATCGTCAGAAGCGCTGATTACGGAAGAAACTTTTTTTAGTTCATGCCAGTCGGGGAATAGATTTTGAAGTCTTTCAAAATTGCTGGGCGCGCCGACGTCCATGGCGTTGGCGAGAGTTTGCACGGATGGACGAGGTTCATATTTGCCCGTTCGAAAAAAATGCGTAAGTGTCGAGTTGGCATTTGTTGCGAGCAAAATTTCGCGAATGGGCATGCCGATTTGCCGCGCCCAAAATGCCGCGACGGCATTACCAAGATTGCCTGTGGGGATGATAAGCCCTGGCGCGTGGCCAGTTTTACTGTGATACCAAAGCGCCGCCGCCGAATGGTAAATCATTTGTGGCAATAAACGACCTATATTTATGCTGTTGGCGGAAGTGAAATGAAACCGTTCTGATAACCCGTACTTGTCGCGCACTTGCGAGTCGCCGAGAAAAGTTTTTACAAGTCGTTGACAATCGTCGAACGAACCGTTGACTTCAAGGCTCAGAACGTTGTCGCTCCAGCAGGTGAGTTGTTGACGCTGAAGTGGTGAAACCCCTCGGGCTGGGAACAGCACCACGACTTTGAAATGGGGGTGGCCGTCAAATGCGGCAGCCACCGCTCCGCCGGTGTCGCCGGATGTTGCGACCAAAATCGTACGAGGTTCGCTCAATTTTAAGCTCATGAATCGTGCTAAAAATCACGCGGCCACGTCTTTGAACGCCGCCGTTGGGCCATGAAAGAGTTCAAGCACCGCGGTCTCGTTTTTCAAATAACGCAAAGGTATCGGAAAATCGTAAGCCGATTGCACTATTGAGCGCAGTTCGTGGGCCGTCAAATCTCCGCTCAAAAAAGGCGTCAGAACTTTTTGTGCGATGGAGTGAAACGAATGGTCGGTGATTTCGCTTTCGTTTATGCGCGGCCATGATGCCGGGACGTAAAGGCCCTGATCGGGGGCAAGCCCCCGTTCGACAGCTTCGAGAAAACTCACGCCGTCCGATTCTTTCGATTCAGCCGGCCGTCTTGTTCCAATAAATTTCATTTATTCACCTTTGCGGGTGTTCGCCAGTTCGGCACCAGGCGCGCGCCTCGCGCTGGCAATCGCGAGATATACGCCTGCGATGTCACGCCGGCCAGTCGAAATTGCGTGGAAATTTCGTGCGCGATCTTTTCCGCCACGGGCCGCGATCGTGTCAGAGCGAAAACGCTGGGGCCGCTCCCGGAAATTGAAAAGCCGAGGCAGCCGTGCACAGAGTAGGCGGCTCGCTTCACGTTTTCAAACGCGGGGATTAAATGTTGTCGCTGCGGCTCTATCACCAAATCGCGGAGTGATTCACCGATCAAATCGAAATCCGCGTTCGAGCAACCCAGGACAAAGCCGGCGACCAGTGCTGATTGGTGCACGAAAGATTGCATATTGATGTCGGGGCGCAAGATTTGCCGCGCGAGTTTTGTTTCAACTCGTACGTCGGGATGAACAAGTGCGCAAAAAAGTCCACGAGGTAGTGGCACCATCTTAACTTGGCGGGCAAACAATGGCGATGAGAGCGTGAGCCCGCCGTAGAGACTGGGCGCCACGTTGTCAGGATGTGCCGCTCCCGAAGCGATGCGTTCGCCTTCGAGAGCATATGAAAAAAGATGTTTACGCGTGAGTTTTGTGGTGCGAACAATCTTGGCCGCGGCCACAACTGCTGCAACTGCCGATGCAGCTGAGCCACCCATCCCCGACCCGAGCGGAATGCCCTTTCGCATTTTGACATTGAAACCAAAAGGCAAATGCAAATCTTCTTGCATAGTCAGCAACGCGGCTCCCGCCGTATTTTTTTTCGGATCGACAGGGATGGCTGATGGAGAAGTTTGACCGTGATTATCAAATGAAATCATGATCGCGTTTGAATCGGGTAGGGTCGTTAGCTCAACGGTGTCACCAACTCCATCAATGGCGAGACCTAAAATATCGAAACCGACCCCTACGTTGCCGATAGATGCGGGTGCGAATGCTGTGGTTCTTAGCGATTTGAATTTCGGGGAACTCATGCGCGCGCTCCAAGACTGCGGGCCAGGCGCAATAAATCAGAAAATACGCCGGCGGCGGTTACTTCAGGGCCGGCACCAGGCCCTTGCACGATCAGGGGTTGCGAATCGTATCGTTTCGTGCGAAAGGCGATGATGTTGTCGCTCCCGAAGCCGTCAGATCGGATCCCGCTGATTCGTGCGAAGGGGTGACTATTCGGTAAAACGCGAAGCGTGGCCGTTGCGCGTTTCGATTTGAAATCGAATGCCCCGACGAAGCGAAGAACTCCATTTGATTTTTCGGCCTGTTCGCGTTGCCGTGAAAAGTCGTCGTCGAACTCAGGCAGGGTTGCCATAAATTCTTCGATCGAGGCGCATTTTTGCAATCGCGTTGGAACGAGCGAGGTCACGTCGACATTTTCAAGGGAGATTTTTACTCCAGCTTCACGTGCTAGAATCACGATTTTTCGCGCCACATCCATACCGTTTAAATCGTCGCGCGGGTCGGGCTCGGTATATCCCAGCTGTTTTGCCAGGCGAACGATTTCAGAGAAATTTTCATGAGTCGAATGAAATCGCGAAAATACGTACGACAATGTCCCCGAAAGTAAACCTTCGATGGAGATCAGCTCATCGCCAGTCTGAATGAGATCGCGCAAAGTTGAAATAATGGGCAGGCCGGCGCCAACTGTCGCTTCGTACAAAAATTGGCGACCGTTCGATGCCGCTGTGTCGCGAATGAGCGAATAGCGCTCCCATGGTCCGGCACCTGCCTTTTTGTTCGGGGTCACAATATGAATCCCTGCTCCTAACCATTCTGTATATCGACCGGCGACGTCGTCACTCGCCGAACAATCAACAATGACGGAGTGGGGGATATGATCCGCCTTCACGCGCGCGGCAAACTCTCCAAGATTTGTTTTGGAGTTGGCCGTTCCACTCAAGCGAAAATCGGTGTTGAAGTTTTTTTGCAGCACAGCCTGCCGATCATTCAATTGGCGAAGTAAGGCACTGCCGATTTGACCGGTGCCGAGCACTCCGACGGACATGGTGAAATCCGACAAAAAACAGGCGCTATGGGTTGCGCGCAAGGCACGGATCGAATCTTTTTGATCGATCACGGCCGAGATATTTCTCTCTGAAGAACCCTGAGCGATGGCACGCACGTTAACGCCGGCGTGGCCGAGCGCCGAAAAAAATCGCGCCGAGACGCCCTGCTTTTTAACCATTCCATCGCCAATCATGGCGACAATGCTACATGGCGCAGTCACTGATACCGTCTGAATTTGCCCATGTAGAATTTCTGACTCAAATTCCTTTTCTAAAACAGTACGTCCGGTATTGGCGTGATCATTTACTACGGCAACACAAATGGAGTGTTCAGAGCTCGCCTGTGAAATGAGTATGACATTCACGCCAGCATCGCGAAGCGCGCCAAAAAGTCGTTCAGCGACACCGGGCACGCCGATCATGCCTGTGCCTTCGACGTTGAGCAGAGCCAAGTTGTCGATCGTGGTAAAACCACGCGCCATCAAATTTTGTTTTTGGTCCTCGCCGTGAATGACCGTCCCGGGCGCTTCGGGGCGAAACGTGTTTTTTATCCATATCGGAATTTGTAGCGCAATGGCCGGCCCCATTGTGTGCGGATGAATGACTTTGGCGCCGAAGTAGGCAAGTTCGATCGCCTCTTGGTATGAGAGCTCGTCCAGGCACAGCGCTTCGGGGACTTTTCTCGGGTCGGCACTATAGACTCCATCGACATCCGTCCAAATCACAATTTTTTCAGCCTTCAACAACCGACCGAAAATGGCGGCTGAAAAATCGCTGCCATTTCGCTTCAAGGTCGTGGGCACTCCTTCCGGAGTGGAGGCGATAAAACCCGTGATCACCAGGCGGCTCTTGTCAGTTGCAGCTGAGACGAATTTTTTTGCCGAAGTTTCCCAGTCGATTTGCGGTCCGGTTTCACCATTTTTTACAACGAGCATGGTGCGGGCATCCAACCAAACCGGTTGAGATTCCGGTTGATGTAAACTCCAAGCGGACATGAGCAAGCGCGATGACCATAGTTCGCCGTGACCTGATACCAATTCAAGGGTTGTGTCGGGCAAATATCGACCGAGCCACACTCCGCGTAAAATATCATGAAGATCAAAAATTTCCTTTTCGAGGGTTTTAATGAATTCACTAAGCAAGGGGCCGTCAATAAGTCGGGCACTCGTTGTCTTGTGGAGGTCAAGAAGGCCATCCAAAATCGATTTATATTCTGGGTCTTGTTTCGCGGCCAAATGAGCCGCTCGGATCAATTTATCCGTAACGCCTGACATTGCCGATACAACAACGGCTAAGGTAGCGGAATCGCCGGCACGCTTATGTTCGGACTGTAAAATTTCAAGCACGTTGTGAAAGGCGTCTACAGAGCCCACGCTGGTGCCGCCAAATTTATGGACTGTAGCTGTTTTTAAAGGGGTTCTTGCGAGTGACGAAATGGGGCCCTCCTCATAAAGTTTGACACTTTTATAGAGCGTCTAAAGTTTAGACAGTTTTCAGCATTTTGCGAAGTAAATTGAGGGCTTAGTGTGGGCTGAAGCGCTCGGCACGACTCTTGTACTAGGGGATAGGTAGAGGTGTAGCTCCAGAAGCACCTCAAGCGAGGGAGTTATGAAAAGACTCGATCGAAAAACCACAATAAGCCTTTTGACCTTATTATTGGTCGCATCCGCTTTTACTGTGGGCTGCTCAAAAGGTATGGGCTCATCAAATAACAACAACAGCGGCAACAACAATCCCGTTCTGAGCATAACGGGGTCTGTATCGCCGATACAAACGGTTCTCAACGGTACGGGCGGCTCGCAAGCGTCGTTAACCTTGATAAATAAATCGGCTCTTGATTCTTATACGGGTTGGATCACCAATTCTCCAACCAATGAATCGGTAGCCATAAACCTTCAGGAACTCGCAACACGTAGCAATGGCGCCGGAGGCACGGACTACGAATTTGGCGGGGCTGTCAGTGTTGCCTTTACCGATAGCGGTAACACCTACATTGACACGTTCAGCTCTCATTTGCAGGGCGCCCCGAACACCGTGGATAGCGACGTACAAAACAATGAATATAATTTAGTGTCTACGCAGTACCCAGACATTGTGAAGACAGCTCCGTACTCTCCCGGATACCACGGGTTTTTTCAAGGTGCGACTTATTGCGATGGCTACCCGATGTCGCCCGGTCAGTATTGCCCTGGTCAAGTATTTGGCGGTTCGGTGATCTTGGTGCTCAACCAGATGAGTTTTAACGCTGATGGTGAAGGCGCGACGACGGGCAGCGGCTCAATTTGGTTTTACAATTTCACGGCAGGCAATGGCACGGGTCCGATTCCGGGTACGAGCTGTTGGTTTATTACCCTGGGGCCGTATCAGTGCGGTTCATTTTTCAGCGGTGGTTCGATTCAAACGAAGAGTTCGCTCATCCCGGCCAATGGTGCGGCTTATACGGAACTCGGGACGTTCACGGGTCTTGATTTGAATGGAGCATTCAATAATCAATTACAGTGAGTAAGGAGGCGCGCGGCTAAACCAAACGCGCGAAGCGAGGGAATTATGGAAGCAAAAAAATTAAAACTACTCAGCGCGGTGATTATCGTCGCGGCATTCGTAGTGGGTTGCTCCCACAGTTCGAACAACAACAATCCCAATCCGTATGGATGGTGGGGTAGCCAGTTCAGCAATGGCATGGTCGGCTACAATGGTTACACTTCCGCCTACGAAGGGATGGGTGCGGCGACCACCGGCCAAGCAAGGATAATTCTCGATTTCGCGGCGAACACTTCGATGGGATATATATCCGGTGGCGGCGCATCTTACGTCATGGGCGAACTGCAAGTCGTAAATCCTATCCAGTGCATGGGCAACTCAGCGGTTTATCTCCCGCCAGGAGTTTATCAACTAATGCCGCCGACGCAGAATACGGCGAATGGATCTTTCGACGGTTCTCTCGGGCAAAATATAGAGCTCATCGCAAACGGGCCGACTCAAGCGATTGTTCAAGTCCCATTTGCCGATATTTCTAACATGACTCCAATGTGCGGAATGAACGGTCTTTCTGGCGAGTTCAACATCGCGCAAGTCGCCGGGTATTCATGCATTTCGCAGGATATTTATTTCACCAGCCAAAGTATGGCGGGGTCTTCATGTCAGTAAAAGCGTGGCTTAGCATTTTAGCACTTGCGGTTTCAGTCGGTGGCTGCGCTTACCAGTTCAGGACGACGGGCGCGCAGATCGGCTCCACTCAACTTACTAGTTTGTACAATGAAATTGAATCAAGCGGGGCGGCTGCCAGTAACAATGGCTCACTGGCTGCCACGGCGAGTAGCCCGACGACTAATCAAGGACTTTTAAATACAGACTCTACCGCCATTGCATTTTATGTTGGTGACGATCCTTCTCGACCGGTGAATAGTGTGCTCGCTTTTGACAATACAAGCGTCTTGTCATCGAACTTTACCTGCCAGGACCCGAGTACGGCCTACGTCGAATGTTCGGGGCTGGCGCACGCGCAGGTGATTTTTGTCGACGGCTACAATGTGGATAACAACGGTAATCCGGTGCGCAGCTTCGAACTTTTGATGAAGCTCACCGACAGTGCCAACAATGTGTACTATTCGGTTTGGCAAAGCGTGCCGGGCAGCGACAATTGGTCGGGCGGGCTATTTTCTGTGGATATGACGCCCGTTAGCGGAACGGGTCAACCGCTTGTTCTCGAAACGACCGACATCGACTCAAGTCAAGATTTTAACTCGGCGATTAAACTGCAAGTGTTTGTCGGCAGTGGTCAGTCGACTCAGTACGCTGGGCAAATTTCCACAATGACGGGGTTTAATTAAAAATAGTTTTCTCAAGGCGCGTTAAACTGCGGTCTGGGATCTTCACAACCGTTCAACTTTCGTGTTTAATTAATTTCTCTCCTAGTTAAATAACTTCAATTTAATTGAGCTTGGTATGGAGATTGACTGAAGAAGTGAGGGAAAGGCAGCCCTTCGGGCTGCGGGGGGAATCTGTGCTTCCATACTGGGTGGAGTTTTTTGACGAGCTTCAGAATGTGCGCGGACGATCGCTCAATACGGTCTTAGCCTATCGGCGTGATCTTGAGGTTTACGAGAATTTTGTTCGCATCCACAAAAAAAATGTCGATCGAATTTACGATTTTCTGTCTAAACGCAACTTGAGCGTTCGATCGCAAGCGCGAGTGATATCGAGCGTTCGTACGTATCTGCGGTATTGCAGCCGTCAAGGCATGAAGGTGCCGCAGATGAGGCAACTGCGTTTGCCAAAAGTGCGCGTCGGTTTACCTAAGACGATCACGGTTAGCGAATTTGAAAAGCTGTACAAAGCCTGTCGAGTCGATGATGCATATTCGACAGCACGCAATCAAGTGACGCTCCTTTTACTTTTCGGGGTAGGTTGCCGGGTGAGTGAACTTATCGCGCTGGATGTCTCAGACTTCAGTGTGACGGATGGGTGGTTGAAAATTTTGGGTAAAGGCAACAAAGAACGGCTCGTGCCCCTTACAAAATTTTTGCAGGATGAACTTGAGTCTTATTTGCGTAAGGCCCGGCCGAAATTATCTCGGCGGAAATTGCGATCTATTATCATTAACGACCGCGGCAATCGGCCGAGCCGTGTCGATGTTTGGCGTTGGCTTCAAGCTTGGTCGAAAGCCGCCGGTTTTGCCGAGTCGATCAGCCCGCACAAATTGCGTCATGGCTGCGCAACAGCCTTGCTTGAAGGCGGAGCCGATCTGCGTTCGATCCAGGTTTTACTCGGTCACTCCAGCATTCAAACCACCAAGATTTACACAAGCGTCACGCGAAAGAAAATCCGAGAAGATATGGACAAGCACCATCCGCTTTCCGGAACGCGGATTGATTCGGATATAGACGTCTAACCATACTGCTTCCATTTTTGCTTTTTCGCTTGCTGACCAGAAAAGTTGGCTTGGCAGGCGAATTGCTTATGTGACTCCCGTATGAGTGTACATTCGTTTTATCGAAAAGGTCTTGATCTTCATCCCATCGAAATTGAGGTGACGCTATTACCCGGTGTGCCGGCGTTTCATGTGACGGGTTTGCCCGATGTCGCCACAAAAGAAAGTGTCATGCGCATCAAGGCGGCGCTTCGCCATCAAGGGTTTCAGTTGCCGAAGCGCGATCAGG